>JASLIH010000517.1 GCA_030152105.1 Actinomycetes bacterium | reverse complement strand
GGTGGCGTGCTGGTTCGCGTCGACCCGGCGGAGTCGAGTGCGCTTGTCGCGACGACGAGCGCCCAACCCATGGAGATGGGCGGCCGGCAGATGCAGGGATGGCTCCGAGTCGGCCCGGAAGACCTCCGCACCAAGCGCCACCTCGCCAAGTGGGTGGAGCTCGGCACGACCTACGCCCGCTCACTCCCCGCCAAGCGGTAACCAACGCCAAGCCGGGCCGCCATGGCGTCGACCGCTCTGCTGACGCCTGCTGGCGGGTCGACCTTGTCACGGGTGCGCACGCCGGCCACGAGACCGAGGTCGGAAGCCAATAGCACGCTTGTGGTGGCTCGGGAGGACCGTCCTATGGCGTCAGGGTTCGATGATCCCCTGCTTGTAGGCGAAGATGACCACCTGCACCCGGTCGCGGAGCCCCAGCTTGGACAGAATGCTGGAGGTGTGGGTTTTGACGGTCGCCTCGCTGAGGTACAGCTCGGCGGCGATCTCGGCGTTGGACCGTCCCTCGGCCAGCAGGCGCAGCACCTCCAGCTCCCGCTGGGTGAGGCGATCCAGCTCCGGTGAGCGGGGAGCGCGCCGCTGGTGACGGGTGACCTCCTGGATGACCCGCCGGGTGACCGACGGCGACAGCAGCGCCTCCCCTTGGGACACGACCCGGACGGCGGTGAGGAGGTCCTCTGGTGGGGCCGTCTTCAGCAGGAACCCGCTGGCACCGACCTGCAGGGCCTCGAACACATAATCGTCGCGCTCGAAGGTGGTGAGGATCAGCACCCGGGTCTGGTTGCCGCCCTGGCCGAGGATCCGCCGGGTGGCCTCCAGGCCGTCCAGCCCCGGCATCTGGATATCCATCAGCACCACGGCCGGGCGGTGCCGGCGGACCGCGTCGATAGCCTGCTGGCCGTCCTCGGCCTCGGCCACGACCTCGATGCCGGGTTCGGTCTCCAGAATCAGCCGGAACCCCCTGCGGACCAGCGCCTGGTCGTCGGCCAGGACTACCGTGATCGTCATGATCCGCCGCTCCTGAGCACCGCGTAGACCCGGAAGCCGCCACCGGGACGGGCCCCGGCCTCTAGGCGGCCTCCGTACAGGCGCACCCGCTCTTGCATGCCGACCAGCCCTTTCCCTCCGGTCTCCTGCCGAGCCGGTGGCGGGCCCTGGCCGTCGTCGACCACCTCGACCTCGACCGCCCCGTTGTCGTAGCGGACTGTGACGGCGGCCTGTGCGGGACCGGCGTGCTTGAGAGTGTTGGTGAGCGCCTCCTGGATGATGCGGTAGGCCGACAGCTCGACGCCTGCGGGCAGCTGCTGGGACTCTCCTGTGGTGGTGAGCTTGACGGGTAGGCCGGTCTGGCGCATGTGCTCGACCAGCTCCGGCAGCCGCTGCAGGCTTGGCTGGGGGGCCAGGTCGTCCCCTTCCTCCTGACGGCGCAGGACCCCGACCAGCTGCTGGAGGTCGGCGATGGCCTGGCGGCTGGCCGTCTCCACCGACCCGATGGCGGCCACGGCCTCGGGAGGGTCGCGGTCGAACAGCCGCCGCGCCACCCCGGCCTGCACGCCCATCACGCTCACATGGTGGGCGACCACGTCGTGCAGCTCCCGGGCGATGCGCACGCGCTCCTCAAGTACCGCCCGGCGGGCGTTGACCTCCCGCTCCTGGTCGAGCTGGCGGTTGCGATCCTCCAGCACCACCCGGTACTCCCGCAGCCGGCGCATCATTGCCCCCAACGGCCAGGCAAGCAGGAATGGCAGGGCGTCGAACATGGCGATGGCCGCGACCTCGACGGCGCCGATCGGGCCGGCCCGGGCCGACAGCACTACCCCGGAGCCGATCAGCCACAGCAGGCAGGCTCCACACATCCAGCGGGCCCGGCGGCGGTCGGCGTAGGCGGCGGCGCTGTAGACGGCCACGCCCAAGATCACCCATGAGGCGATCTCGTTGACCTGCCCGACCGCCCAGTAGCGGGTGAAGTGCAGGGTGGTGACGGCCAGCACCAGCAGCGGCCAGCGGCGGCGCAGCACCAGCGGCGCGGCCAGGGCCACCGCCCAGGCCACGATGACCGCTGTGGAGGGAGGCGGCATCTGAGCCCGTGGGGTGACCAGGGCCACGCCGGTGATCGCGGCCAGGGCCGCCAAGGCCACCGCCAAGGTGACGTCGGCCAGCAGCGGCTGGCGCCGCAGCGCCGCGATGATGCGCCTGAGATTCATCGACGGGAGGGTAACCAGCCGGGCACTGCCGCTGCATCAGTCCCGCGGATGAGGCCGGCTCCCCCCGACGACGGAATGGCCCGGCGGCCGCGACCTCGGAGATAGGCCTCTGGGTGGACTGACGGATCCCGCCCCCGGGCGATGCCGGCCGGTCCTGCCTCCTCGTACGGTCAGGCCACCAGGCGTCGAGCGCAAAGGAGGATACGGTGGATGAGCCGATGGAGGGTACCGTCCGGCGGGGTGAGGTCCTCACGCTGGTGCAGCGATCGGCGCGGCGTCGCCACTACGGGCTGCGGCGGGGCGGCCAGGACCTGGGGCGGCTGCAGTTCGCGCCAGGCCGACGGTCGGTGGCCCAGGCCGAGACCGACCAGACCGGGGCGCTGGTGCTGACCGCGGGCCTGGGCGGGGTCGAGGTCCGCCACCGGGCCGGTGGGGCCATGGTCGCCACCGTCGAGGGTGGCAGCCGCGGAACCATGGTGATCCGCACCGCTCAGGGGCCTGCGTATGGCTGGCGCCGGAGCGGTCGCGGGCATCGATGGACGATCGGGGTCGGCCAGGCCGACCTGCTGCGTCTCACCGCCGCCCAGGGGTTCCTCAAGTCGTGGGTCCAGATCAGCGTCCAACAGGACCTCCCCGGAGAGGCCGCGGTGCTGCTGAGCGTGATCGGCGGCTTCCTGGCCCTTCGCGAGCTGCAGGCCGAGGTCGACGCGAGCGCCGCCGTCGGCGGGATCGTCGCCGCCGGCGCCGGATAGAGGCGTGGACGGCATGAACCGGCTGGGCAGGAGAGGTTCTCGATGAGAGGCCACGACCTTGATGGGGGTCAGCCGCATACCTGGACCAGGTGGCGGGTAACAGCCGCCGTTCTGACCATGGTGCTGGCCGCAGCGGCCTGCACCAACCGTGGCGGAACTCAGCCACCCACCACGAGCATCCGAACAACCGGCGTCTCCGTGGCGACGCCCCACGGCAGTTCGGCGGCACCGCCGGCGAGGAACCTGCGCGGGCTGATCGCCTACAGCACCCAGGCAGGTGACATCTGGGTGATGCACGCCGACGGGTCGAACCGACGCCAGGTCACCAAGCCTCGCGACCCGGCCTACGATTTCGATCCCAGCTTGTCCCCGGACGGTCGCCGGGTGGTGTTCCGCACCTCCCGAGGCCGGTACGTCCCCGACCCCAACGGGACCGGGGTCCAGGGCATCTTCGTCATCGACCTCGACGGCTCCCACGAACGCCAGATCCAGCCGCCCCGGGGCGGCCTCTTCCCCGACTGGTCGCCTGACGGCCGGCGGATCGCGTTCAGCACCCTGCGGGCCAACGGGACCGAGACGATCGTCACCACCGATCCCGACGGCACCAATGTCCACGACACCGGGGTCGTCGGGGGTGAGTGCTCGGAATGGTCGCCGGACGGGTCCAGGCTCGCCTACTGCCACCATCCCGGCAACGGCGACTTCGACGTCTGGGTCATGGACGCCAATGGCAGCCACCAGCGGCAACTGACCCGCTCACGCGGCAGGGACTACCCGGGCGCCTGGTCACCCGACGGCAAGCGGCTCGCTTTCAGCTCCCAGCGCTCGGGGAACTTCGACGTCTTCGTGATGAACGCCGACGGCAGCGGCCAACACCAGCTCACCCACGCCGCCGACCAGGAAGGCCCGGTCAGCTGGCTACCAGACGGCCGCATCGTCTACGCCAGCTCCCACGGCGACCAGCCACTGCCCACCTGGTACCTGATCAACCCCGACGGGACCGACATTCACTCCCTGCCCCAGCTCCAGGGAGCCGGCGACCCGATCGACTGGCTGACCCCCGTTGGATAAGGCCAAGGAGGCTACCGTGGCCACCGCGACGCAGCCGGCTGGCCGTTCCCGCCACCGCATTCAGTTGCGGACCTACCTCGACTATCGCCTCGGTCGCAACCAGCCATGGTGGCGCCAGACCTACAACGTGCTGGTCCAGCCCCTGGCTGCGCCGTCCTTGGCCGAGTTCTGGCGCACCTGGAACCCGGTATGGAGCTACTACCTCGCCGCCTGGTGCTATCGGCCGGTGCGGCGGGTGCTCCCCCACGCGGTGGCGGTCATGGTCACGTTCACCGCCAGCGGGCTCGCCCACAACCTCCTGGCCGCCCTCCTGAGCCACCGTCTCAACCCGTTCGTGACGGTGTGGTTCATGGTCTATGGGGCGGTCACTGTAGCCAGCGAAGCGCTGCACATGGACCTGTCCCGCCTACCGGCACCGGCCCGGGTGGTGGTCAACCTCGCCTATCTGATCGGCTGCTACAAGCTGGTCAGCCCTCTGTCGCCGTAGTCGCAGCCCCTCATCCAGGAGGCCAGCATGCTCCAGCAACCGGTCAGCTCCCCAGCTCAACGGGTCGGCGACGCCACGCGCAGGGGCGACCTGGACCTGCTGCGGGCGCTGGTCGTCGTAGGCTGGTGTTCTTCCACTTCGCCAATTGCGGGACTTTCACGCCCAGCTTCGTCGGTCCATCGTGGGGCACATGGCAAGACTTCCTACCTTCAGGAGGCGAGGTCGTTGGTGACTGAGGTGCTTGAGCGACTCCGCGACGCCCAGAACCGTCACGACCTGGACGCCTTCGTCGCCTGCTTCGACCCCCAGTACCGCAGCGAACAGCCGGTGCATCCCGACCGGGCATTCGTCGGCCGCCAGCAGGTCCACACGAACTGGGCTGCGGTCTTCGCCGGCGTGCCCGACTTCCAGGCCGAGCTGCTCCGCTCGGCCGAGCAGA
>JASLIH010000475.1 GCA_030152105.1 Actinomycetes bacterium | reverse complement strand
GGGCTCGCTGGCCACGTCCATGGCCGCCTCCTTGCCTTAGAGCATGCGCGCCACGGCGCCCTTCTGCGACGATATACCGATGAACCCCACCGTTCGTACCCCGTCCAAGCCCTGGGCGCCGGACTCCTGGCGGGCGCTGCCAGCCGCTCAGCAGCCCGACTGGCCCGACCCGGCCGTGCTCGACCGGGTGCTCCAGGAGCTGGCCTCCCAGCCGCCGCTGGTGGTCGCCGGCGAGGCCCGGACCCTCCAGTCGACCCTGGCCACGGTCGCGGACGGGCACGGCTTCCTGCTCCAGGTGGGCGACTGCGCGGAGACCTTCGACGCCTTCTCGGCCGACACCATCCGCGACAAGCTCAAGGTCATCCTCCAGATGGCGGTGATCCTGACCTACGGGGCCGGGCTGCCGGTGGTCAAGGTGGGCCGCATCGCCGGCCAGTTCGCCAAGCCCCGCAGCCTGCCCAGCGAGCTCGTGGACGGGGTCGACCTGCCCGTGTACCGCGGCGACATGGTCAACGAGCTGGGCTTCGACCGGCAGCGGCGCCAGCCCGACCCGACCCGGATGCTGCGCGCCTACCACCAGTCCTCGGCCACCCTCAACCTGCTGCGGGCCTTCACCAAGGGCGGCTTCGCCGACCTCAACCAGGTCCACAGCTGGAACCAGGAGTTCGTGGCCCGGAGCCCGTCCGGACGTCGCTACGACGCGGTTGCCGACGGCATCGACCGGGCGCTGCGCTTCATGGCCGCCTGCGGCATCGACCTGACCGCCTCCTCGGTCATCCACCAGGTCGACTTCTACACCTCCCACGAGGCCCTGCTGCTCGGCTACGAGGAGGCCATGACCAGGAGCGACAGCCTCACCGGATGCTGGTACGACTGCTCGGCCCACCTGCTCTGGGTGGGGGAGCGGACTCGGCAGCTGGACGGCGCCCACCTCGAGTTCCTGCGCGGCATCGGCAACCCGGTGGGGGCCAAGCTCGGCCCGGCGGCCACCCCTGAGGACGTCGTCGCCCTGTGCGACGTGCTCGACCCGGGGCGCGTCCCGGGCCGCCTCACCCTGGTCGCCCGCATGGGCGCCTCCCGGGTCTCCGAGCGGCTGGCCCCGCTGGTCCGGGCCGTCCGCGACGCCGGCCACCCGGTGGTGTGGGCCTGCGACCCCATGCACGGCAACACCTTCGTCGGGCCGTCGGGCCACAAGACCCGCCGCTTCGACGACGTCATGGCCGAGCTGGCCGGGTTCTTCGCCGTCCACCGCTCCGAGGGCACCCACCCGGGCGGCATCCACGTCGAGCTGACCGGCGAGGACGTCACCGAGTGCCTCGGCGGGGCCGACGAGATCACCGACGGCCACCTGCACCGCCGCTACGAGACCGCCTGCGACCCGCGCCTGAACGCCAGCCAGGCCCTGGAGCTGGCCTTCCAGGTCACCGAGCTGCTCCGCGGCTGAGGCGGCCGTGGCCACGATCCTCTGGCAGGACGTCGAGACCGGCGCCCTGGACCGCTGCCGGATGGAGGCGGGGCGCGACGGACTGCGCCTGTCGGGCACTGTGCTCACGCCCGCGTACGGCACCCCACTGGATGTCCGCTACCTGGTCGAGGCGGGCCCGGACGGGCTCACCCGCCGGGTCGAGCTGGAGCTGGACGGCGGGTCCACCCGCCGGGTGCTGCTGGCCGACGGGGCCGGGCGCTGGCGCTGGGAGGGCGGCCCCGAGCTGCCCGAGGTCGCCGGGTCCCTGGACGTCGACCTCACGGTCACCCCGGCCACCAACACCCTCCCAATCCGCCGCCTGGCCGCGCTCGAGGCCGGCCACGCGGCCGGCCTCCAGATGGCCTGGGTCCAGTTCCCCGGCCTGGAGGTGCTCGCGTCGGCCCAGCGCTACCAGCGCCTGGCCGCCGACCGCTGGCACTTCTCCAACGGCGACTTCCACGCCGAGCTGCTGGTCGACCCGGACGGCCTCGTGCTCGACTACGGCGGCCTGTTTCGCTCCCTCGCCTACCGCCGCTGACCATCGCCGTGTCGGGCGGCGATCCCCGAGAAGGCGTAGGCGGCGACAGCCACCAGCGTGACAACCAGCGACGGGGTGCTCACGGGGTGCTCCGATACCGGCGGCCGCCGGCGATGCCGATGGTCTGCCCGATCGTCTCCGGCCGGTCCAGGGTGGCGAGCATGAGGTGGGCGACGTCGGCGCGCGAGACCAGGAGCCCGCCCCGCAGGTTGCGGCCGAGGGCTGTCCGGTAGGCGCCGCTCAGCGGCCGGTCGGTCAGACGCGGCGGGCGCACCACCGTCCAGTCAAGGGCGCTGTCACGGACGGCGTCCTCCATCAGAGCGAGGTCGGCGTAGACCTCGCGGAGCGTGGACCGGAGCAGCGGCATCAACAGGTGGCGGGTGACGAGCCCGTCGCCGGGGTCGTGCCGGGGCGGGTCGGGTCGGCCGGGGGAGGCCAGGGTGGCGACCGGGGCGGCGCTGACGAGCACGACCCGCCGGACGCCGGTCGCCCGCATCGCCTCGACGATGGCCAGCGTGCCCCGGGAGGCCACCCCGGCATCGGCCCGGGACCGGGGGCCGAGCCCGGACAGCACCGCGTCGGCCCCCGCGACCGCCGGTTCGAGGGCGGCCGGCCCGGCGGTCGTCAGGTCGGCGGTCACCGCCCGGACCTCCGCGGGCAGGGTCGCCGGGTTCCGGACGACCGCGGTGACGTCGTGGCCGGCGGCCAGGGCCTGGGTGAGCAGCTGCCGGCCGATCCCGCCGGTGGCCGCGAAGATGGTGAGCTTCATCTGCCGCTCCCGGGTACACTATTGCCTGCAAGTCAGAATGTATGGAGACCATACTATATGAGTTCCAGACCAGCAAGCGGTGGGGGCGACGCCCGGGGCCGGCGGCGCGCGGCCAACGCGATCAAGGAGTCGATGCGCGAGCTGAGCATCCAGCTCTCGCTGCTCAACCATCAGGTCGGCGCCCACCTCGAGCTCAGGGACATCGACCTGAGCTGTCTCGACACCATCGCCCGCCACGGTCCGCTCAGCCCGAGCGCCCTGGCCCGGAGCGCCGGCCTCCACCCGGCCACGGTCACCGGCATCCTCGACCGCCTGGAGCGGGGCGGCTGGGTCGCCCGTGAGCGTGACCCCTCGGACCGCCGCGCCGTCCTCGTCCGCGCCCTGCGCGACCGCAGCACCGAGGTGTTCCGCCTCTACGCGGGTATGAACGCGTCCATGGACCAGATCCTGGCCGGCTACACCGCCGACCAGCTCGACGTCCTGGCCAGCTTCCTGCGCCGCACCACCGACGCCGGCCAGGCCGCGACCAGCGACCTCGCCGCCGTCACCCGCTTCGCTCCGGAGGCGACGGCGCCCGGCGTGGTCAGGTGACCGGGACGGTGTCGGGGACGCCGAACTTGCGCCAGTACTGCTTGCCGGTATCGGGCAGGGTCCGGATCGGGTCGTAGTACTCGTAGCGGCGGCTGAGGGCGTCGGGGTCGTCGAACTCGATCCCGGTGCGGTAGTTCTTGGTCCAGTAGGAGATGCCCTTCTCGCGGTCGTAGGCCTCGACCTGGTGGACCCAGCGCTTGCCGACGAAGGGGATGTCGGCCACCACCCGGGGGGTGGCGAAGCCGGGCAGGTAGCCCATGATCGCGTGCTGCAGCTCCTGGGCCTCGGCGATCGAGGTCCGCCAGTGCTCGGAGTTGGGGATCATGTCGCAGGTGTAGAAGTAGTACGGCATGATCTTGGCCCGGTCGAGCAGGGTGAAGCAGAGCTCAAGCAGGTCCTTGGGGGTGGCGTTGACCCCCCGGAGCAGCACCCCCTGGTTGCGGACGTCGCGGAAGCCCATGTCGTGCAGGGCCCCGGTGGCCTTGGCGACCAGCGGGGTGAGCTGGTTGGCATGGTTGACGTGGGTGTGCAGGGCCAGGTCGACTCCGCGCGCGTTCGCCTTGGCGGCCAGGCGCTCCAGGCCGGCGAGGACCTCGGGCTGGAGGAAGTGCTGGGGCAGGCCCATCAGGCCCTTGGAGGCCAGGCGGATGTCGCGGATGTTGTCGATGTCGAGCAGGGCCGAGACGAACTGCTCCAGCACCCGGATGGGCAGGTTGGCCACGTCCCCGCCGGACACGACCACGTCGCGCACGCTCGGGGTGCGGCGCAGGTAGTCGAGGATCTGCTCGTGGCGGGTGGGCTGCTTGACCGCGAACTTGTACTTGGCCACCTGGGGGGTGGAGTTGCCGACCAGGTCCATGCGGGTGCAGTGGCCGCAGTACTGAGGGCAGGTGGGCAGCAGCTCGGCCAGGACCTTGGTCGGGTAGCGGTGGGTCAGGCCTTCGACCGCCCACATGTCGGCCTCGTGCAGGCTGTCGCGGGTCGACAGCGGGTGGCTGGGCCACTCGGGGTCGCGGTCGTCGAAGGCGGGCAGCATGTAGCGGCGCACCGGGTCGGCCCAGAGGTCCCGCTCGTCCATGGTGTTGAGCATCTGGGGCGGGAGCAGCATCGACATGGTGGCCCGCTCGGCCTGGTCCTTCTCGACCGAGTCGAGCAGGTCGGCCGGGAACAGGTCGCCGAAGACGGCCATCAGCTGGCCCAGGTTCTTGACCGTATGGGCCCGCTGCCACTGGGCCGTCTCCCACTCGGTGCGGGTGACGTCGCGGAAGCCGGGCAGCCGGGTCCAGTCGGGCTCGGCCCACTCCCGCTGGAGCGGGTAGGTGAACGGCTGGGAGGCGGCGTGCGCCCTCGGGACACGGGAGAAGAAGGGACCGGGATTAGTGGTCGGCGCCATCGGTGCTGCCTTTGCGTCCGCAGGTGCCTGCTCGGCCTACCGGCAGGGTCCTTCGCAACCTGGGCCCGCTGTGGGGCGCGCCAGCCACGATAGCAGACGCCTCAGGCGCGCAGAAACACCCGTTTGCACTAGCCGTCCGGCCAGTGGGCGGCCGCCTCGGCCAGCGAACCGTAGCGGCCCTCCAGGCGCCAGCCGGCCATCACCGCCGGGGCGACGAAGCGGATCCGCGGCGGGGCCAGGGGCCGCCCGGCCCGCAGCCCGAGCAGGCTGGCCCGCAGCAGCGCCCGGCGGGCCGGCCCGCCACCGACGCCGTAGAGCCGCTTGAGCGGGTCGGGCAGGGTCTGGAAGGCCAGGAACGAGATCAGCCCCCAGAGCGGCCGCCGGGGCACGTCCTTCGGCGGGTCGCCGATCAGGTCGGCCACCCGGTGGGCGCCGTCGGTCATGCGCAGGATGCCCGAGCCCATCACCTCGTCCAGGTAGGCCCGCAGCGCCGGCACGGTCGGCGGGATCCGCTCCCGGGGCAGCCGCAGCAGCTCGGCGCCCACCATCGACTCCTCGTGGAAGGCCTGGCGCCCGGCGTCGTCGAGCCGGCCGACGGTCAGGCGCTCGAACACAAGGAAGCTGTCGACCAGGCAGGCGTGCACCCACAGCAGCAGCTCCGGGTCGCGGGCGTCATAGTGCAGCCCGGTGACCGGGTCGACCCCCTTGATCCCCCGGTGGACGTCGTCGATCCGCTTGGAGGCGGCCAGCGCCTCCTCCCTGGTCCCGAACACCACCGTGTAGGTCTGGCGCAGGGTCCGCTCCAGGCGCCGCCACGGCTGGTTGGCGTACATCCCGGTCTGGCGGGCCCCGGCCACCACCAGCGGGTGGGCCGAGTGCATCAGCAGCGCCCTCGCCCCGCCCAGCATCACGGTCGCCTCCCGCTGGACCCGCCAGGAGACCGAGTCGGGGCCGAACAGCCCGGGGTCGACGGTCATGCGTCCCACGATAGCGGGGGTGGGCGGGCGCGCATCCCGAGCGTGCGCGAGAGCCGGTCCGGCTAGAGCCGGTCGAGCACCTGGGCGTAGCCGCGGTCGTAGCTGACCACGTCGGGCAGGAGGACATGGAAGGCGGCCCCGCCGCCCCAGCGCTCGTCGACCCAGGCGTGGCCGCCGTGGAGCTGGGCGAACCGGGCGACCAGGGACAGGCCGATGCCGACGCCCCGCTGGTGGGCCATGGTCGGGGCCGGCCCGGGCCCGCCGGCCCGCCGGAAGGCCTCGAAGATGGTGCCGGCCAGCTCGGCGGGCACGCCCGGCCCGGCGTCTTCGACGATCAGCTCCAGGTCGGCGCCCCTGGCCAGCGCCTTGACCCACACCCTGGTCCCCGGGGGCGTGTGCCGGGTCGTGTTGAGCAGGAGGTTCTCCACGATCCGCTCGACCTTGGGGCCGTCGATGAACGCCTGGATGGGCTCGGCATCGATGTCGATCGGCCAGCCGGCGAGCTGGTCGACCTCGGTGACCACACGGTGGACGAGCTCGCGGACGTCGGTCAGCGACCGGTTGGGCTCCAGCACGCCCTCCTCGAGCCGGTTCAGGTCGAGCAGGTCCTTGAGCAGCCGCTCCAGCTTGCGGGTCTTCTCGACCAGCATCCCGACCAGGTCAAGGGCCTGCTCGCGGGGCAGGTTGAGCCGGGTCCGCTCCAGTGTGACGGCCACCCCGAGCATGGCCGTGAGCGGGGTGCGCAGGTCGTGGGAGACGGCCCGCAGGAAGGTGTCCTTCAGGTCGTCCATGGCTCGCAGCCGGTCGGCGGCGGCCAGCTCGCGGCGCAGGCCGTCCTTGAGCTCCTGCTCGCGCTCGGACAGCTGCATCACGGTGGTCCGGAGGCGGGCGTTGAGCTGGCGGTTCTCGATCAGGGCGACGATCTGGCGGGAGATGACCAGCAGCCCGATCACGGTGCCGGTGAAGACCAGGAACGGCTCGAACTCGCCGGTGGTGATCTGGATGCCCACCCCGGTGACGGCGGCCACGATCAGGGGCGCGTAGGGGAGGGCGAGCCGGGTGATCGACGGCTCCTCCTCGTCGTCGCTGCGGCGCAGCTCGGCCACGGTCGGCTTGAGGGCGGTGGCCGCCAGCAGCAGCCAGCCGACCACCCAGCCGGCGTCGACCATGGCCCCGGTGCCGTAGCTGCCGGTGGGGTGCTTGTAGGCGAAGCCGAGGTCGGCGTACAGCAGCGAGAACACGGCGGCGGCGATCATCGACAGGTGGATCACGCCCCGGCCGCGGGAGCGGGTGAGCAGCACCAGCACGATGGTCCCGGCGACGATGTCGCCGAGCGGGTAGGCCAGGCAGATGGCCCGCTCGAGGGTCGAGGAGCCGCCGTCGTTGCGGAAGGCGTCGCCGAGCACGGTGGCCCAGCCGAGGAAGAGCAGGGAGGCGGCGATCAGCAGCCCGTCCAGCAGGGTCCGGAGCCGGGCCGTGGCCCGCATGGGGGCCGTCGGGAAGGCCAGCACCCCGGCGATCAGCAGCGGCACCGCGGTCAGGTAGCCGGCGTCGGCCAGCGTCGGCACGCCCGGGCTCCCGTCGCGCAGCTCGATGACCGTCCAGACGACCTGGCCGAGGCCCCAGGCCAGGGCGGCCGAGCCCAGCAGGCGCCAGGCCCGGTGCAGGGACGCTGTCCAGGCCCGGCCGAAGCCGTAGGGGTTGCGGCCGGCGGCCCGGAAGCAGGCCCCGGCGGCGAGCAGGGCGGCCGACGCCTGGACGAGGTCGCTGACCAGGTCGGTGACGTCCTCGCCCCCGAACCCGGCCACGATCCAGGTCAGGAAGCCCGCGGCCAGCGCCGCCGCGGCGACGGCGGCCAGCCGGAAGCTGCGCAGCTCGTTCCGCTTCTTGGCCTTGACCGTCACGGTTTCACCACGGTGGGCCCCACGAATGAGCTCGAGCCTGGCAGTTGCTGAACGTCGCCGAAATGGTGCAAGACGAGTCCATACGATACACGAGCAGAGGGCGACGTTCCCGTCATCTGGTCATGAAGAACTAGGCAGCCGGCGAAGATGTCCTCCTTGTGCAACGGCTACCTCCCCCACACGCCCGGCCGGCAAACCCTACAACGGCGCGACGGGGCCGACCAAGACGCTTGCGTCTTGCCGGGACATAGCTGTCACTAACGTCCCGGGGGCGCATTCTCCGTCATGACGTGCCAACATGGAAGGCCGCGCACCCCTCGGGAGCCGCCCTTGCACCGTCCGCCACCGCCGTCCGCGACCTTCGCCCGCCGCCTGCGGGCCGTGGGCGTGGGCCTGGTGGCCCTCCTGACCTGGGCGGTCGCGGCCCCCGCGTTCCTGCCCGCCGGCGCCCTGGCCGCCGGCAACCCGGCCCCGGGGCTGGTCGCGGGCGTCGCTGCCGGCGTCGAGCCGGGCGCCGCCGAGGAGGCCCGCCTTCGTGCCCTGGCCTGGCAGCGGGGACGCGAGGCCGCGGCCGCGGCCGAGGGC
>JASLIH010000435.1 GCA_030152105.1 Actinomycetes bacterium | reverse complement strand
CGCCGATCTGGCCGACACATCACCGGCCGTTCGGGCGATCACGCTGCGGCATTTGCTGACCAACACCTCCGGCTACGGCATGGTGCTTACAGAGTGTCCGCTGCAGCGGGCGATGGCTGACAGCGAAGTCGATGCTGGCGTCGACCCCGTGACCATCGGGGCCGACGAGTGGCTCGCCCGGCTGGCGGCACTGCCCCTGGCCTTCCAGCCGGGCGAGGGCTGGCGCTACCACCACTCCTTCGGCATCCTCGGAATCCTGATCGCTCGAGTGGCCGGCCGGCCGTTGCAGGATCACCTGGCCGACGACCTGCTCGGACCCCTCGGCCTCCGCGACACCGGACTGTGGGTGTCCGCAGGCAGCGTCGCCCGGCTGCCTGCCAGCTACCGGCACACCGACGCCGGTCTGGTGGAACTCGAACCGGCCGCCGGTGGCTTCTACGCGGGGCACCCGCCGTTCGACGTGAGTCACGCCGAGCTCGTCTCGACAGCCCGCGACTACACCCGCTTCGCCCGGATGTTGGCCGACCGCGGCCGGTTCGAGGGGCGGCAGATCGTGTCGGAGGAGCACCTCCGGCTGATGACCAGCGACCAGGTGCCGGCAATCGCCAAGACGCCGGACAGCTTCTTCCCGGGCTTTTGGGACGGTACCGGCTGGGGCTTCGGCGTCGGTGTCGACACCGAGGGCGGGCGGGCCGGCCGCTACGGGTGGTCCGGCGGACTGGGTACCAACTTCTTCGTCGACCCTGATGGCACCGTAGGTGTCCTGCTGACCCAGGTAGAGATGGGCGAACGGATGCAGCTCCTGCTTGACGAGTTCCAAGCCCTGCCTGAAGCATGACGCTCGAAGACATCGGACCAGACAACTGGCGCCATTGCGCGTCGCTAGGGGTCGAGGAGTCGCAGCGGCCCTTGGTGCGCCGTGCCTTACTACCTGGCGTTGTGTGCCTACGACGAAGCCAGGTTGGTGGATGTCTCACCGGGTCGGCACGTCCGGCTTCGGGTCAGCGACACCGGAACGGGCATGGATCCCGAGACGATCGGCCGCGCCTTCGAACCGTTCTTCACCACCAAGCTGAAGGGCTCCGGCTCCGGCCTGGGGCTGGCTACCGTCTACGGGACCCGAGTCTTGTTCATGTCGGGCTACGCCCAGCCGGTATTGGCGAATCAGGGCGCTCTGGACCCGGGCGTTGAACTGGTGGCCAGGAACCTAGAGTCGGTACAGAGCGAAGGGGGCGTCCGGGTGCAGGCCGGTACGGCCCTCGACGAGTCCCTCACGTCGGATGATGCCCGCAGGTCGCATCCCGAGCCGCTCCATGACCGCCCGCGAGGCACGGTTGTGCACCTCTGTGAACGCCGCCACCGGCAGGTCGGGCTGATGCTCTACGGCCCAGGCGAGCGCCGCCCGGCCCAACTCGGTCGCATAGCCGCGGCCCGTGCGGGCGTCGCGCACCGCCCAGCCGAGCTCGAGCACCGTCTCGCCGTCGAGGTCGAAACGGGTGAAGCCACCGCGCCCGACGAGCGACCCGTCCGATCGGTCGCGCGCCATCCACTTGCCGACCCCGTCCGCCGTCCACCGGGCCGCCATGTCCGCGGCCCATGCCTCCACAGCCGCGCGGGTCCAGGGGCCGGTCCAATACGCGACGACCGGATCGCTGTACAACAGGAGCAGGTCGTTGACATCGTCGCGACCGACCGGCGTCAGGACGAGCCGCGGCGTCAGAACCGGGTCCGTCGGTGCCTCGGCCGGGCGCTTCGCGTGCATCCGCTCAGTAAACAGCGTCCCGACACCACAGCGCAGGCTCGAGTCTCCTCCGGCCCACTAAGTCGAGCCACTGGAGAAGGAACGCATACCTTCGGCACCGACGGTCGGCCGCGACCTGGGGAAACAATGGTCCGTACAGCGGTTACCGCCATTTCGCTGACAAGGAGAAGGTCTACCCGGACCGCCTCATGTCTGGGTCCATGACCTGTCCTCAAACGTACGTTTCTGGACAGGCTCCGCTCCCCGCTGCCAGGGCGGCTAGCGATATCGAGAGCCCTCACGAACTGGCATGAATGCCGGCACGACCGTAGCGGGGGAGCAATGATCAGAACCTGTGGATGGTCCTCGGTTAGGTAACGTGAAGGTGTGATGACCGTTGCCGAGTCGAAGCCATCCGGGTCCCGGCCCGAAGTCCGCGCGGCGGCCGGGAGGCTGCGCGGCAGCCGGGAGGCGGGTGTGGCGGTCTTCCGGGGCATCCCGTTCGCCGAGCCCCCGGTCGGCGTGTTGCGCTTCGCGGGGCCGCGGCCGGTACGAGGCTGGAGCGGGGTGCGAGAGGCCCTCTCGTACGGCCCGCCGCCCCCGCAGGGCGGGCATTTCGGCATGGACGCGCTGTCGCAGGACGCGGCGGGCGATGACTGGCTGACGGTCAACGTCTGGTCGCCGGAACCCGACCCGGGGGCGGGGCTGCCGGTAATGGTGTGGATCCAGGGTGGCGCCTACGTGATCGGCATGTCCGGTCTCCCCGAGTACGACGGTGGTCGGCTCGCGCGGGACGGTGGCGTCGTCGTGGTGACGTTCAACTACCGCGTGGGTATGGAGGGCTTCGCGCAGATCGAGGGGGCTCCTCCCAACCGGGGGCTGCTCGACCAGGTCGCCGCTCTCGAGTGGGTGCGCGACAACATCCGGGCCTTTGGCGGCGACCCTGACCGGGTCGCAGTTTTCGGCCAGTCGGCGGGTGGGGGATCGGTCGCCGCGCTGCTGGCGATTGACCGTGCGGCCGGGCTCTTCCGCCGGGCCGTCGCGCAGAGTGTGCCGGGCACGTTTTTCTCGCCGGAGCTTGCCGCCGACATCGCTGTCGCCTGCGCTGCCGAGCTGGGGCTGCGGCCCACGGTGGCCGACCTGTCCAGTGTTGCCCCACGCCAGCTGTCCGCTGCCGCTGACACCGTCGGCGCCAAGATGGACCAGTGGGCGCACCGCTGGGGCCGGCCCGCGCACAGATCGATCCTCTTTTCGCCCGTCGTCGACGGCGAGGTCCTGGCCGTCACACCGTGGCAGGCCCTGACCGACGGCACCGGCCGCGACATCGAACTCCTCGTGGGCCACACCCGCGACGAGCAGCGCCTGTTCAGCGCCATCAACGGGCTGCTCGGTGAGGTGAGCGAGGAGCAGGCGGCGAACGCCCTCCATGTCTTGGCACCCGGCCTGGACGGCGCGCGCCGGTACCGCGATGCCTTCCCGGCGGCGGGCCCGGACGAGCTGTACGAACTGGTCCATTCCGACTGGCTGTTCCGCATGCCGTCGCTCCACCTCGCCGAGGCCCAGTCGGCTGCCAGGGGACGTGCGCATGTCTACGAACTGACCTGGCCGGCTCCGGGCATGGGCGGCGCCCTCGGCGCCTGCCACGGCCTCGACGTACCACTCGTCTTCGGCAACCTGGACCGCGGCCAGCCTGCCATGCTGATCGGTGAAACACCTTCCCCGGAGGCAGAGGCTCTGTCCACCCAGATGCGCACCGCATGGGCTTCGTTCGCCGCCCACGGCGACCCCGGCTGGCCCGCATACGACACCGATCAACGCCTCGTGCAGCGCTTCGACACCCTGCCGACTGTCACCGCCTACCCCGAAGAACTCTCCCGCCTGATCTGGCAGAGCCACACCTTCCCCGCGCTGCCGCTGATCAGCCGGTGGCGCCGACCAACCCAGCCGACCCACAGGTCCTGAGTTTCCTCGTACCGACGGTTCCGTATGTGGCCGGCATGAGACGCGACGCCAGCCGAACCACTTTGTCGCCAACAGCCCGCCGGCTCGCCGCAGGCCCGACAGTCAGGTGGTGGTGGGTGCCCCGGTGCTCGTGGGCGCCTCAGTCGTGGTCTGTGCCTCGGCGGTGGCCGGGGCTGCAGTCGTCGTGGGCTCGGCCGAATTCTGGCCATCCTGAGGGGGGGCCGGGTCGGTCACCAGCGACAGACCCTGATGAGGTTCCAGCCAGACGGCGAAGGTGTGCTCGTGGTCGACCTCGGCGATCACCTGATCGGTGACCATGTCGATCACGGCAGCGCCAGATGCCAGATGTTGCGACGTGACGCTGCCGGCGATGGGCTGGCTGGAGAAGTTCAGCACGGTGACCTGGACCTGTCTGGTGTCGAGCCGGTGGATCATGACGAGCATGGCCTTGTCGGAAACCTCCGGCACCGCTACCTGCAGGCTGGTGGCGATACGGTGGCGTTCGCGGACCGCCAGGACCTCGCGCAGCCGTGACGCGAAGGAGTTCGGGTCCCGGAGCTGTTGCGGTAAGGATCCGTACAGGCTGGTGCCGCGGGGCATCTTGGACGGCGACTCGCTCGCCTCCGGCCGGTAGTCCATCAGGTCGTAGGCTGCCCGGTGGATCCAGCGGGTGTCGCCGGATGCCAGGAGCCCGGGAACCTTGGACTGCTCCAGGGTCAGCATGCCGCACAGGTCCCAGCCGGACACCGCGAACACGCCGGGCTGCCAGGCGTTGAACATGGCCAGCAGCAGGTGGGCCTGCTTGATCTTCTCGATCTGTGCCTGAGACAGGTTCGAAAGGTCGGGGTAGCCGAGCGCTGCGGCGATTATCGTTGCGGTTGTCGAGGCGATGCCGTTGGTGGTGAAGGTGGCGTTGTACGGGCCGGCCTCGCCGGTGAGCCGTTCGATCAGCTCGCTGCGAATCTTCACGGCGAGCTCGCCACCGGTCAGTTCTGCACGGCGGAACCGGAAGGTGTCGTCCTTGTGGCCGGTGGCGAAGTGCACCAGCTCATAGGTCAGCTCATCGTGGTTCTGCAGGGCATGAACCAGGCGGATTGGCTGCAGACCATGGGCCAGCGCGGCATTCAGCGTCAGCCGCAGGAACTCGGTATCGCCGGTGGCCAGGGCGTGGGCGTACGCTGGGCGGTTGACGAAGTCATAGGAGAGATCGGCACCCCGTTCCGCCGTCTTCTTGATGTCGTCAAAGGACAGGTTCAGCTCCTGAAACGTAAACCCACCCACTTTTCGGACCATGCTGGCGATCAGCTGGTTGACAGCATCCGACAATGGATGCCCCTCCGACCACCCCGGCGCGCCACCCTCGGCGCTCTTCTCCACGCCGAGGAAGCCGTTGGCATCCAGCCGGAGCCCTGTGGCACCGAGATCACCCAGCGCGTGCAACGCGTCACCAATGACCAGCCGCATCCCGGCGAATGTCGGATCCAGCCAGTTGATCGAGGGCTGACCGTCCTTGAAGTAGTGCAGATACACCCAACGCCGCTCGACCCCATCCGGGCCGGTGACCGGTGCGGTGGCGCTCCAGTTGGTGTCCTTGATGCCCGGGTCGTGAAAGATCACCCGTTGCATCCGGCCGACGATGTAGCCGGCCCGCTGCAGCCGGCCCTCAGCCTCGCCGTCGAGGTTGACCGAATCCGTACCGGGAGGCACCCCGGGCAGCAGCTGCCAGTCCTCGGGTGGAATCTCCACCATGTGGTAGATCCCGGGGTAGTCCCCGACTCCCATCTCCGCCAGCCGGAAGTCTGGGCCCTTCCCGGTGTGCCCGGGCACGATGTCGTCGATGACGATACCGCCGTGGGCCGCTGCCACCTCACACAGGCGGCGGAACTCCACGTCGGTGCCGAACACCCCATCGATCTGGCTGCTGATCCGGTCGAAATGCCCGTCAACGCTGGGGGTCGCCTCCCAACCGAAGACTCCCCCGGCTCGCTTCAGGGGGCCGGTGTGCACGGCACTGATGCCGATCGCCTCGAACGCCAGCCACAGATCCTCGTCCCCCAAGGTACTCAAGAAGGAACAGCCGGGCTTGGTGATCATCGAGATCGGATACGCGGTAAACCAGACCGAGGACTTTGCCATCGCCGCAGCGGGATTGGGGATCGCGAACGGGCTCTGCCACACCTCGCCGACACCCGAGAACTGCCCGGCGGTCGCGTTCGCGTTGGCAAGCATCGACTCCTGCTGCAGCCAGCGAACGTAGTCCTTGTCCTCGCCGCCGCTCTCGCTCACTACGCTCGTGCTCCCTCACAGCAGCTGGGCCAGACTGAGGGCCCTGCGCAGGCTGGTTCGCCCACGTTGGGCGGGGACTACCCGTCGGCCTGGGCGCCCACACCTTCTGTTTCTGTCGGATCAGCCTCACACAGACAGCAAAGCCGTCAGACCGGGGAACCGCATGCTGTCCCGGGTGGACCGCGGCCAGAGCAGCGGCCCGATGCCCCGGCCATGATGGCTACGTGCCCGAGGTCGACGATGACCAGCTCGCGGCCCTGCGCCGGCTGCGGGCCGCCTTCGGCCCATCGAGGTTGAGGTCGTTCGCCATGACCTAGTCGTTAGCAATGAGCCAGAGGATGATCGGGGAGGGGCACAGGGGAGCTTGGCGAGGGGGCAACGATGGCGGATCCTAGGCGGATGACCCCTGAGGAGCATGGCGAGG
>JASLIH010000433.1 GCA_030152105.1 Actinomycetes bacterium | reverse complement strand
GCGGTGCGCCACCCGGCGCCGGCCCGGCAGGCCCGGGCGGCGGCGGGGCGGCACTCGGCGCGGGACTCGCTGGCCCGGCCGGCACTGCCCCAGGCGCACCGGCTGGCCGAAGCTCGGGAGGACCGGCGGGACCCGGGACCCTGGCCCCAGGTGAAGCTCCCCGGGGACGGCGGGCACCGGCGCGTGACGGACTGGCTGAAACGACCCAGGTCGCGAACGGCGACCCTGGAACCCGGACCGCTTCGCGGGGGGGCAGGGTCCCGTCGGAGGTGGCTGGGGAACCGGATGTGGCGAGGCGCGGGTCGCCGATCGACACCGCCGAGGGGCGGCGGAACCGGCAGGGTGGGGAGCGGCAGGCTCGGGCGTGGCCGCGGGTGGTGGCGGTGATCTCCTGGATCGTGCTGGTGATGGTGCTGTGCTGGTACTACGTGTTCCCCTGGCTGGAGCGGGTGCTTCCCGAGAACTTCTGATGCGCCGGTAGATTGTCCTGGCGGCGAGCGACAACAGATACTGCTTGCTAAGCCGGCTTGCGCACGCCTGGTGCGTTCCAGAAAACGAGGTGGACCACGATGCCCGAGACGCCGACGCCTTGGCTCGACAACTACCCGCCGGGCGTCCCCGAGCACGTGGAGCTTCCCAAGGCCAGCCTGGCCGGCCTGCTCGAGGACGCGGCCAGGGACTTCCCCCATGCGCCGGCGCTGCACTTCGAGGGCCGCACCATCTCCTACGCCCAGCTGCACCAGCAGGCCAGGCGGTTCTCAGGGGTGCTGGCCGGGCTCGGGGTCGGGCGCGGCACCAAGGTCGGGCTGATCCTGCCCAACTGCCCGCAGGCGGTGGTGGCACTGTTCGGGGCGCTGCGCCTCGGGGCCACCGTGGTCCAGAACAACCCCCTCTACACCGAGCGGGAGCTCGGCCACCAGCTGGCCGACGCCGAGGTCGAGGTGCTGGTCTGCCTCGACCTGACCTATGACCGGGTCAAGGCGCTGCGCTCGCGGACCTCGATCCGCGAGGTGATCGTCACCTCGGTGCTGGACGAGCTGTCCGGGCTCAAGCGGCGGCTGGCCCCGTACACCAAGAAGGGCAAGGCGGCCAGCGCCAGCATCGGCAAGGACGAGCCGGTGCGACGCTGGCGGGAGGCGCTGGCCTCGGCGCCGGCGGCCCCTGAGCTGGTGGAGGTCGACGCCGACCACGACCTGGCCCTGCTCCAGTACACCGGCGGCACCACCGGGGTCTCCAAGGGCGTGATGCTCAGCCACGCCAACCTCAGGGCCAACGTCGAGCAGGTACGGGCCTGGTTCCCCGACGCCGACCCGGGGCGCGAGGTCATGATGGCCGTGCTGCCCTTCTTCCACGTGTACGGGCTGACCGTCTGCCTGCTGCTCGGCCTGCGCCTGGGCGCCGCCCTGGTGCTCCTGCCCCGCTTCGACCTCGACGGCGTGCTGGCCGCGGTCGACAAGTACCGGCCGACGCTGTTCCCGGGCGTGCCCACGATGTACGTGGCCATCAACAACGCGGTCGAGAAGGGCGGGCACGACCTGTCCAGCATCAAGGCCTGCCTGTCCGGGGCGGCCGCCCTGCCGCTGGAGGTCGCCGAGCGGTTCGAGCGCTTCTCGGGCGGGCGCCTGGTCGAGGGCTACGGCCTCTCGGAGACCTCGCCGGTGGCGATCGCCAACCCGATCTACGGCAAGCGCAAGGCCGGCACCATCGGCATGCCCATCCCCGACACCCTGGCCCGGGTCGCCGACCCGGACGACCCGTCGCTGACCATGCCGGCCGGCGAGAAGGGCGAGCTGGCCCTGGCCGGGCCGCAGGTGATGCGGGCCTACTGGAACCGGCCCGACGAGACGGCTCAGGTGCTGCGGGACGGCTGGCTGCTCACCGGGGACATGGCGGTGATGGACGAGGAGGGCTACTTCTCGATTGTCGACCGCAAGAAGGAGCTGATCATCGCCGGCGGCTACAACATCTACCCGCGCGAGGTCGAGGAGGTCCTCTACGAGCACCCCAAGATCCTCGAGGTGTGCGTCGCCGGGGTCCCCGACAGCTACCGGGGCGAGATCGTCAAGGCGTTCGTGGTCCTGCGGCCCGGCGAGCAGGCCAGCACCGACGAGATCCGCGAGTTCGCCAAGGCCCGCCTGGCCGCCTACAAGGTCCCGAGGGCGGTCGAGTTCCGCGACGAGCTGCCCAAGACCCTGATCGGCAAGGTCCTGCGCCGCGCCCTGATCGAGGAGGAGCAGGCCAAGCAGAAGGCCGAGAGCGGGGCCGAGACGCCATGAGCGCCGGAGGGGCCGGGAACAGCCCGGCAGAGCTCGGCCGGCCGCTGGGCGACCCGGGCCGCGGCCTGCGCATCCTGGTCGTGGACAACTACGACTCGTTCGTCTTCAACCTGGTCCAGTACCTGGGGGAGCTGGGGGCGGAGACGCATGTGTGGCGCAACGACGGCGGGACCGTCGCCGACGTTCGCGCCCTCGACCCGGACGGGGTGGTGATCTCGCCCGGGCCGGGCCACCCGCGCGACGCCCGGCTGTCGGTCGACATCGTCCGCGACCTCGGAGACTCGCTGCCCGTCCTCGGCGTCTGCCTCGGCCACCAGGTCATCGGCCACGTCTACGGGGGCCGGGTCGGGCGCGCTCCCGAGCTGGTCCACGGCAAGACCTCGCCCATCCACCACCAGGGGACCGGGGTGCTGGCCGGGCTGCCGGTGCCGTTCGCCGCCACCCGCTACCACTCCCTGGTGGTGGAGCGCGACGGCCTGCCCGAGGTGCTGGAGGTGACCGGGGAGACCGCCCAGGGCCTGATCATGGCCCTGCGCCACCGCAGCCACCCGGTCGAGGGCGTCCAGTTCCACCCCGAGTCGATCCTTACCGACGCCGGCCACCAGCTGCTGGGGAACTGGCTCGCCGGTCTCCGGGTCCGCGCCGCGGCCTGACCTCAGGTGGTCGGCGGGGCAGTGGTCGGCGGGGCGGTGGTCGGCGGGGCGGTCGTGGGCGGGGCGGTGGTCGGCGGGGCGGTCGTGGGTGGGGTGGTCGTCGGTGGTTTGGTGGTCGGCGGGGCGGTCGTCGGTGGGGCGGTCGTCGGCGCCGAGGTCGGGGCGGCGGTCGTCGGCGGCACCGTCGTCGGGGCCAGGGTCGTCTCCGTGCCGTCGCCGGTGCCGGTCACCGCCCGGGTGATGAAGAACGCCGCCAGCCCGACCACGACCAGGGCGAGCAGGCTGACCACGATCCAGCCGACCGAGGTCCGCCGCTCCTCCTCCTCGGGCTCGGCGTAGCGGGCGGCCCGGTCGGCCGGGACCGTCCCGAGCATCGCCGTCGGGTCGGCGCCGCCGTCGCGGGGGATGGCCTGGGTGGTGGCGGCCGCGTCCATCAGCGGGGTGGCGTGCACCGGCTGGCCGTTGCGGAACCGCTCCAGGTCGTCGTGCATCTCGGCGGCCGTCTGGTAGCGGTTGTCGGGCAGCTTGGACATCGCCTTCAGCGTGATGGCCTCCAGCGGGGCCGGCACGTCGGGGTTCAGCATCCGCGGCGGGGTCGGGTCCTCCCGGACGTGCCGGTAGGCGATCGCCACCGGGGTCGCACCGGTGAAGGGCACCGTGCCGGTGAGCATCTCGTACAGGCAGCAGCCGACCGAGTACAGGTCGCTGCGGTAGTCGACCGTCTGCCCCTGGGCCTGCTCGGGCGAGATGTACTGGGCGGTCCCGACCACCGCGGCCGTCTGGGTGATGGTCTCGGAGGTGGTGGCCCTGGCGATGCCGAAGTCCATCACCTTGACCTTGCCCTCGGGGGTGAGCATCACGTTTCCCGGCTTGATGTCGCGGTGGATGAGGCCGCGGGCGTGGGCCGCGATCAGGGCGCTGCAGACGTCGGCGCAGACCTCGGCGGCCCGCTCGGGGTACAGCGGGCCCTCGGCGCGGATCACGTCCTTGAGGGTCCGGCCCTCCACGTACTCCATGACGATGAAGTGGGTGCCGTCCTCGGTGCCGGTGTCGTACACCCCGACGATGTTGGGGTGGCTGAGGCTGGCCGCGGCCTGGGCCTCGCGCTTGAACCGGATCAGGAAGCTCGGGTCGCGGGCGAACTGGGCCTGGAGCACCTTGATGGCCACCCGGCGGGCGAGCAGCCGGTCGCGGCCCTCGAACACCTCGGCCATGCCGCCGGCGCCGAGCAGGCGTCCCACCTCGTAGCGGTCGAGCAGCACGTGCGGAGTCGTCGCCATCAGTCGTCCTCGTCGCCGTTGTCGACGCATGCCTGGGGGTTCAGCTGGCGCCCGGACCGGCCGGCCGGGGGGTCCGAGAGGCCGCTGCGCGGGCGCCAGGCTAACAGCAGTGACGCCGTCCCGACGAGCGTGCCCGCCCCCATGCTGCCGGCGGCGAGCCGTTCCCCCGGCCGGTACCGCTCCCCGAGCAGGGCGATCATCATCCCCCTCCCATGTAGGCCTGCATGACCTGCCGGGCGATCGGGGCGGCGGTGCGGCCGCCGGTGGCCTCGCTGCCCGCGTTGCCGCCCTCCTCGACGATCACCGCGACCGCGATCTGGCGGTCGCCCGACCCGGTGAAGCCGATGAACCAGGCGTGCGGGGGCCTGCCCCGGGCGTGCTGGGCGGTGCCGGTCTTGCCGGCCACCTCGAGGTCGGGGATCTGGGCGTTGACCCCGGTCCCGTTCTCGACCACCTGGAGCATCATGTCCCTGAGGTCGCCGGCCACCTGGTCGGGGATCACCTGGCCGAAGTCCTCGCCCTCGAACCGCTTGACCACCGAGCCCTTGTCGGAGACGACCTGCCGGGCCACGAACGGCCCCATCCGCCGGCCGCCGTTGGCGATGGTCGCGGCCACCGTGGCCATCTGCAGGGGCGAGGCGCGGACGTCGCGCTGGCCGATGGCGCTCTGGGCGGTGGCCGGCACGTCCTGCTTCTCCGGGATCGAGCTGGTGGCCGCCGGCAGCTGGTAGGGGCTGGGCTGGTTGAAGCCGAACTTCTCGGCCTCGGCGGCCAGCTTCTCGCTGCCCAGCTTGACCCCGAGGCCAGCGAAGGTGGTGTTGCAGGAGATCTCCAGCGCCTCGGTCAGGGTCAGGGTGCCGCCGCCGCAGCTCGAGCCGCCGAAGTTGCGGATGTCGGCCGAGGTCTGGGGCACGTCGAAGACGTCCGGGGACGGCAGCTCGTCGCTCATGGAGACGCCGTTCTCCAGGGCCGCCGCGGCCGTGACCACCTTGAAGGTCGACCCGGGCGGGTACAGCGCCCCGGCGGCCCGGTTCAGCAGCGGGCCGTTCTTGTCGTTGATCAGGCGCTCCCAGTTGCGCCGGATCTGCTCGGGGTTGTGGCCGGACAGCTGGTTGGGGTCATAGCGGGGGAAGGTGGTCATGGCCAGGACCGCCCCGGTCTTCGGGTCGAGCGCCACCACCGCCCCCTTGCGCGCCCCGAGGGCGGCCTCGGCCGCCTCCTGAGTGGCCCGGTCCAGGGTCAGGACCAGCGTCCCGCCGGGGGTCTCGCGGGCGGTGAGCAGGTCGGTCACGTTCTGGCCGAACTGCTCGGGGGCCCGCCCGAGCAGGAACGAGTTGAACTCCTGCTCGGCCAGGGTGCGGCCGAAGACCAGCGAGTAGAAGCCGGTGACCATGCCGTAGCGCGGGCCCTCCGGGTACCGGCGGACGAACTCGAGCGGGTCGCCCCGCTGCTTGGAGCGGACCGAGGTGGCCACCTCGAACTTGTCGGCGAGCACGATCGGCCCCCGCTCGATCGAGTACTCCTTGATCAGCACCCGGGTGTTGCGGGAGTCGTTGGCCAGCCGGGGGGCCGCCAGCACCTGCCAGTACAGGGGGGCGGCGAGCAGGGCCATGAAACCGACCAGGACGACCACGGCCACCCGCCGGATCTGCCGGTTCATCGGACGACCGTCACCTCCCCGGTGTCGGCGGGGGCGGCCGGCCGGCCGGCCGGGGCCGGCGTGCCCTCGTCCGAGATCCGGCACAGCAGCGCGATCAGGGCGTAGTTGGCCAGCAGGCTGGAGCCGCCGAAGCTCACGAACGGCAGGGTGATGCCGGTGAGGGGGATCAGCCGGGTGACCCCGCCGACGATCACGAACACCTGGAGGGCGAAGCTGGTCACCAGCCCGACGGCCAGCAGCTTGCCGAAGTCGTCGGGGGCGGCCAGGGCGATCCGCAGCCCCCGGAACACCATCAGGAGGTACACCAGCAGCATGGCCGTGACCCCGAGCAGGCCGAGCTCCTCCCCGAAGGCGGCGAAGATGAAGTCGGTCGAGGCGAAGGGGATGAAGTCGGGCCGGCCCTGGTTCCAGCCCTGCCCGAGGATCCCCCCGGTGGCCAGGGCGAACAGCCCCTGGGCGAGCTGGAACCCGCGGTCGTTGTAGTACTTCCAGACGTCCAGCCAGGTCGCCACCCGGACCTGGACGTGGCCGAACAGGTTGTAGGCGATCACGGCGCCGCTGACGAACAGGGCGAGCCCGGTGGCCACGTACGAGAAGCGTCCCGTGGCCACGTACACCAGGATCACGAACACCCCGAAGAACAGCAGGCTGGAGCCGAGGTCCTTCTCGAAGAAGAGCACGAACAGGCTGGCCGCCCAGGCCAGCAGCAGGGGCATGAAGTACTTGATCTCGGGCAGCAGGAACGGCCCGGCCCGGTAGGTGGCGGTGGCCAGCAGCTCCTTGCGCTCGGCCAGGTAGGCGGCCAGGAACACCACCAGGGCGATCTTGGCCGCCTCGGCCGGCTGGCCGGAGAACGGGCCGATGCGCACCCACAGCCGGGCGCCGTTGATCTCCCGCCCGAGCACCGGCAGCACCGGCAGCATGAGCAGGACCACGCCCAGCAGCAGCCAGCTGTAGCGGTAGCGGTCGAGCAACCGGTGGTCGCGGACGACCAGGATCACGGCCACGAACACGGCCACCCCGAGCACCGTCCACAGGGCCTGGGCCGGCGCCTCGGGCCGGTAGTTGTCCTTGGCCGCCTCGGCGTAGTCGAGCCGGCGGACCATGACCAGGCCGAGGCCGTTGAGCAGGGCCGCCCCCGGGAGCAGGATCGGGTCGGCCTGCGGGGCCTTCCAGCGCAGCACCATGTGGGCGCCGAGGAACAGGCCGGCCAGGGTGGCGCCGTAGCCGGCGCTGCCCGACGGCACCTCGTTGTCGGCGGCCAGCCCGACGATCACATACGCCCCGACCGACAGGATCAGGGCCAGGAGCAGCAGAGACAGCTCGACATTGCGGCGGGACTCCACCGATCAGCCCCCCGGGGCCCGGGTGCTGGTGGTGGTCGCGGCCGCCGTGGTCGGCGTGGCCGTGGTCGCCGGCGCCCCGGTGCAGCCGTCGGGGCTGAACACCTGGGGGGCGCACAGGGCGATGTTGCGGGCGTCGGCAAGGTCGTCTGCCTGGACCCCGTCATCCAGCCGGGCGGCGTACCCGGGCGGCACCTGGGCCCGGGTGACCGGGCTGCGCTCGACCAGGCGCGAGAACCGGATCCCGGCCACGTTCCCGGGGACCCCCTGGAACACGGCCACGGTGTCGCCGTCGAACCCGACCCAGTAGCGGCTCATCAGGAAGCCGCGCCCGCCGACCAGGAGCACGGCAAGCGCCACGACCACGATCCCGGCGATCAGCACCCGCTGGAGACGGCGGTGCATGGCCAGCGAGCGGTCCTTGGCCGCCCGGGCGGCGCGCCCGCTGCCGGCCCGGCGGTCGCCGTCCAGCTCGGCGTCGCCCACCAGCGGCAGGGCCCCGGTGGCCGACCCGGCGGCCAGGTCGCCGGTGGTGTCGCCGCCGTCCTCCTCGGCCTCGGCCGTCGCGTCGTCGACGGCGTCGACCACGATCACGGTGATGTTGTCCGGGCCGCCCTGGTCGTTGGCGACCGTGACCAGCTCCCGGGCCGCCCGCTGGGCACTGCGCACCCGCAGCAGGACCTTGCGGATCTGGGCCGGTTCGACCACGTCCGAAAGGCCGTCCGAGCACAGCAGCAGCCGGTCGCCGACCAGGAGCTTGTAGGTGAACAGGTCGAACTCGACCTCGGGGTCGATCCCGAGGGCGCGGGTGATGACGCTGCGCTGGGGGTGACGCTCGGCGTCCTCGGGCGACAGCCGCCCGTCGTCGACCAGCTCCTGGACCAGCGAATGGTCGACCGTGACCTGCGACAGCTCGCCCTGGCGGAGCAGGTAGCCGCGCGAGTCGCCGACGTTGGCCACGTGCACCATGTCGCCGTCCTCGAGCAGGGCGACCAGGGTGGTGCCCATGCCGTTCAGCTTGCGGTCGCTGGCCGCCATCTCCCGGATGCGCCGGTTGGCCCGCAGGATCGCCTGCTTGAGGTCGTCGGTGGCGTCGGTCTCGTTCGCCCACGGCCCCCGCCGGCCCAGGGCGGCCAGCTCCTCGATGGCGATGGCGCTGGCCACCTCGCCAGCGCTGTGGCCGCCCATGCCGTCGGCGACCGCGGCCACCGGCTTGGAGCTGAGGTAGCTGTCCTCGTTGTTCTTGCGCATCCGACCGACGTCGGTGGCGGCGGCGAATACCAGGCGCATCAGCGGCGCAGCTCCAGGGTGGCCTTGCCCATCTTGACCTCGTCCCCGGGGCCGATGGCGGTGGGCTGCTGCACCCGGGTCCGGTTCATGTAGGTGCCGTTGGTGGAGCCGAGGTCCTCCAGCCACCACGACCCGTCCCGCTGGTAGATGCGAGCGTGCACGTTGGAAACGTAGGTGTCGCGGATGGCGATGTCGCAGGTGGCGGCCCGCCCGACGGTCAGCGACTCCTTGAGCGGGACGGTGCGCCGGCCGCCCTCGTCGGTCACCACCAGCTCGCGTGGCAGGCGCCGGGCCGGCCGCCCCGGCCCGCCGGACCGTGGCACCGGGCGGGTGGGGGCCCGGGCCGGCCGGGCCCGGCGGCGCTCGGCCCTCGGCCCGAACACGTCCAGGGTCACCGCCCTGACGGCCCGAGCAACGAACAGGTACAGGATGACCAGGAAGGCGATCTTGACCAGGAGCAGGAAGATCGGCGGCATCAGCCCTCCCGCCGGAACTGGAGGGTCGAGCTGGCCAGCTTCAGCATGTCGCCGTTGGCCAGGCGGCGGCGCCGGACCGGCTGGCCGTTGACCTCGGTGCCGTTGGTCGAGCGGAGGTCCTCGACGATGAAGTCGTCGCCCTCGCGGACCACCCGGGCGTGGTTGCGGGACACGCCCGGGTCGGCCAGGGGGATGTCGGACTGCTCGGCCCGGCCGATCGAGATCTCGGCGGTGGCCAGCGGCCAGGTCCGGATCGGCTGGCCGCCCTGGACCAGGACCAGGCTGGCCGGGGCCTGCACCTTGGGCCGGGGGCGCTGGCCGGGGAGCATGGCGGTGTGGGGGCCGACCGGCTGGGCGGCGGCCGCGCCGGCCGGGCCGGCGGCGGCGTAGTCCCGCTCCTGCTCGTCGGCCTCGACCCGGCTCTCAAGGCGGAAGCGGCCCACCTCCAGGTCGTCGGCCGTCTCGAACTCGATCCGGGCCGGCCCCAGCATGGCCCAGTCGCGCTCCCGGGCCGTGTCCACGGCCAGGGCGGCCAGCTCCTGGCCGAGCGCCACCTCGTAGTCGGCGAAGCGCTCCCGGTCGCCGGGCGACAGCTGGTAGACGTACACGTTGGGCACGTACACCCGGTTCACCCCGACCGTGCGCCCGTCCTCCACCTCCCGGACCAGGCGCTTGCCCAGCTCGACGGGCTGCACCCCGGAGCGGAAGGCGCGCGCGAACAGCCCTTCCACCGCGCCCTCGAGGCGCCGCTCGAAGTCCCGCAAGATCCTCATCGTCCGAGCCCTCGGGCACTCCTTCCCTACTCAGCAACCACTCCGCGAACCGGCTCGCGGCAGTGTACCCACTCTAGTCGGTGACCAGCGGGTTCCCGGGCTCGGGTGGTCACGGCCGTGCTACAATCCGCCCTCGATTCCCCTGGGCGAGTGGCGGAATTGGCAGACGCGCAGGATTCAGGTTCCTGTGTCCGCAAGGACGTGGGGGTTCAAGTCCCCCTTCGCCCACACTCCACCCCGGAACCGGAGGAAGGTCATGAGCGCGGGACGGGGCGAGCCGCTCGATATCGACTCGATCCGCCGCCAGCGTGTCGACATCCTCCCCCTCACCAAGCGCTACCGCGCCAGCAATGTGCGGGTCTTCGGCTCCGTCGCCCGCGGTGACGCCCACCCGGGGAGCGACCTCGACCTCTTGGTCGAGTTCGATGCGGACAGGAGCCTGCTCGACCTCATCGGGTTGGAGCTGGACCTTCGGGAACTCCTCGGCTCGCAGGTCGACGTCGCCACCGTCGCCAGCCTGAAGGACCGCATCCGGCCGCGTGTCCTCGCCGAGGCCGTCCCACTTTGAGGGACGATCGCGAACGACTGGCGGACATCCTGGAAGCGATCGACCGCGCTCAACGGTATGCGGTCCGGGGCCGGCGGGCGTTCGAGGACGACGAGCTGATCCAGGCGCGGAACCGGCTCGTCCACGCGTACTTCCAGGCCGACCTGGCTCTCGTATGGTCGGTGGTCGAGAACGATCTGCCAGGCCCGCGGAAGGCTGTTGTCGACCTGCTCGAAGAGCGCACCTGACGATGCCCACCGGCCCCGAGACCCCTCGACCCGTCGTGCTGCGTGCCCCGCGGCTGCTCGACGGCACCGGCGCCCCGACGGTTCCCGACGCCGCCCTGCTGCTGTCGGGCGGCCGCGTCGCCTACGCCGGGCCGGCCGCCGGCCTCCCCTCCGACGCCGGCCAGGCGCCGTCGCTCAACTTCCCCGGGACGACCCTGCTGCCCGGCCTGGTCGACGTCCACGTCCACCTGGTGGCCAGCGGCGGGCCCGACCTGGCCGCCGACGTGCCCAGGACCGAGGCCGAGCGGGCCCTGGCCGCCGTAGTCAACGCCCGCCGCCAGCTCGAGGCGGGCGTCACCCTTGTGCGCGACCTTGGCGCCCCCGGGGCCGAGGCGGTGCTGGTCGGGCGGGCCGTCGAGGCCGGCACGATCGCCGGGCCGCGGGTCCTGGCCTCCGGCCCGGCCGTGACCATGACCGGCGGCCACATCGCCTACATCGGCCGGGTCACCGACGGGGCCGACGCCATGCGGGCGGCCGTCCGGGCCAACCTGGCCCTGGGGGCCGGCTGCATCAAGGTGGTGGCCACCGGCGGGGTCCTGACCATGGGCATCGACCCCCGCGAGGCTTCCTACACCCAGCCGGAGCTGGAGGCCCTGGTCTCCGAGGCTCACCGGCTGGGGCTGACCGTGGCCGCCCACGCGATCGGCGAGGGCGGGGTGGTGGCGGCCCTGACGGCCGGGGTCGACTCGATCGAGCACGGCATGTTCCTTGATGACGCCAGCATCGAGCTGTTCGGTTCCACCGGGGCCCGCTACACGCCCACCTTCTCGGCCCCGCACGGGATCCTCGGCGGCCCGAGCGTGCCCGGCTGGATCAAGGACCGGGCCCGCCCGGCCGCCGACGCCCAGGTCGCCTCGTTCCAGGCTGCCGTCCGGGCCGGGGTCCGGGTGGTCGCCGGGACCGACGCCGGCACCCCCGACAACCCCCACGGCGGGGTGGCCCGCGAGGTCGCGTTCATGGTCGAGGCCGGCCTCGACACCCTGACCGCCGTGCGGGCGGCCACCGGCGAGGCCGCCGACCTGCTGGGCGTGCCCGACCGGGGCGTCCTGCGCCCCGGGGCCGCCGCCGACGTGCTGGTCGCCTCCGGCGACGTCGCCGCCGACATCACCGGCCTCCAGCGCCCCGTGGCGGTGTTCCAGGACGGCCGCCGGGTGGTCTAGGCTGGACGCGGTGTCTGTAGTGGAGGTGGTGCCCGGATGACCGTCGTGCAACTGCCCGAGGAGCTGGTCGCGCTGCGGGAGGCGATCCGCACCTTCATCCAGCGGGAGATCGCCCCCAAGGAAGCGCTGTACGCCCAGGAGATCACCGAGACGGGCACCTTCGCCGCCCTCGAGCAGGAGAAGAAGGCCCTGCGCAAGCGCTCGGCCGCCGAGGGCTACTACTCGCTGTTCATGCCCGAGGAGGCCGGCGGCGGCGGGGTCGGCTACCTGGGCCTGGTCCTGTGCGTCGAGGAGTGCATGCGCCACGGCCTGCTGCTGGCCATGCCCGGCGGGGTGCTGCCAAGCGTCGAGGGCCCGACCCCGATCCTGCTCGACGGCACCCCCGAGCAGCAGGAGCGCTACCTCCAGCCGACCATGCGGGCCGAGCGGGAGGCCTGCTTCGCCCTCTCCGAGCCCGACGCCGGGTCGGACGCGACCCGGATCCGCACCCGGGCCGAGCGCGACGACGGCGGCTGGGTGATCAACGGCCGCAAGCACTTCATCACCCACGGGGCCGAGGCCGACTACGTGATCCTGTTCGCCGTCACCGACCCGGGCAAGGGCGCCCGCGGCGGCATCAGCTGCTTCCTGGTCGACACCGACACCCCCGGGTTCGAGGTCGGCCGCCGCCAGCGGACCATGTACGACGAGCACCAGGCCGAGCTGGTCTTCACCGACTGCCGG
>JASLIH010000380.1 GCA_030152105.1 Actinomycetes bacterium | reverse complement strand
GCCTGATGAACTGCGGGATGGTGCCGTTGCCGCCGGCCCGCCGGGTCGTCCAGGCATGCAGGATGCGGAAGAAGTCGCGGTCGCCGACCTCCTGGCGCAGCGTGTGCACGGCCATCGCGCCCCGGAAGTACACGGCGATGTCGAACAGGAGCTCGGGACCGGGGTCGCCGATCACGACCTGCCAGAACGGGTCGTCGGCGGGGATCCCGTTGATAGAGGGCGTCGAACTGCTCATGGGCCGTCCCGAGGCCCTCCTCCTCGCTCCACATCCACTCCGCGTACTGGGCGAAGCCCTCGTTGAGCCAGATGTGCTTCCACCGCCGGTGGAGAACAGATAGAGGCTGAACCGCCGCTCGAGGAAGTTGAGGATCTCGTCCTGGCGGGCGAACGAGCCCTGGGCGATCCCGCCGAAGGTCGCCGAGGCGGGGTCGCCCGGGTCGACCGCCTCGTCGAACAGGTCGGGGTCGAGGGCGTCATACATCCACAGACCGTCGTCGGTCCGGTAGCGGTGGGTGTCGAACTGGCCGATGTTGACCGTGGCCAGGTAGGAGGCCATCGGCTCGGGGGCGTTCCAGACCCAGGTGCGCTTGGCACCGTGGCGCGTGCGGCCGAGCAGGCGGCCGTTGGCGACCACCTGAAGACCGGCCGGGGCGGTGACCACGAAGGTGTAGGACGCCTTGTCGATGGGGTGGTCGTTGACCGGGAACCAGCTGGCCGCGACCTCCGGCTGGCCGGCGACGATCGCGCCGTCGTCGGTGTGGATGAACCCGGCCTCGATGGTGAAGTCGGGGCCGAGGACGAGCTGCTGGGTGATTGGCACGCCGTCGTAGCGGACCACGGTGGTGAACCGGTGGCCCTTCGGCAGCCCGTGCCGTGGGGTGACCATGAGCTCGTGGTCGGTCCGCGACCAGCTCGCCGCGCGGCCGTTCACCTTGATCGAGCGGACGGTCAGCCCGACGAAGTCGAGGTTGAACCGGGACAGGTTCTGGGTCGCCGTGGCCGAGATCGTGGCCACCCCGGTGAGCCGGTCGGTGGGCGGGTCGTAGGCCACCTTCAGCAGGTAGTGCCGGACGCCGTACGTTCCTCATCAGAACGTGGCCGGTGGGCGGGCCCGCCGAAGGGCCAGGGCGGTGGCGGCGGTGGCCAGCAGGCCGGCGGTGCCGGCGGCGACGAAGGCGACCCTGGGGGTGGTGCGGTCCAGCAGGAGGCCGCCGAGGAGGTAGGCGAAGGCGGCGGCGACGCCGATCCCGCCGTAGAGGGTGCCGAAGGCCCGCCCGAGCAGCCGGGTCGGGACGATCCGCTGGACCAGGGTGGTGGCGGCGACGTCGAGGGCGGCGATGCCGAGCCCGCGGACGGCCTGGACGGCGAAGGCGGCCGCGACCGCCCAGGCGAGCCCGGTGAGCAGGTTGCCGGCGCTGCTGACGGCGAACCCGGCCAGCAGCAGGGCCGGCATCGCGACCCGGCGCCGGGTCCGGGCCAGGAGGGCGTACCCGGCCAGGAGCCCGATACCGACGGCGGCCAGCAGCAGCCCGACCGCGCCGTCGCCGCCGCCGAGGGTGTCGGTGGCCAGGAACACCAGGGCCACGTCGTCGATACCGTTGCAGGCGACGATGGCGACATAGCCGAAGACGACCGCCCTGACCGTCCGCTCACCCCACACATAGCGCAGGCCGGTCCGGGCGTCGGCCAGGAACGACGCCCGCCGGCCCTGGTCCGGCCCGCCTCCGGGCAGGGCCGGCAGGAGCCCGAGCAGGACCGCCGAGACGGCGAAGGTGGCCGCGTCCACCAGCAGGACCCCGCGCACCTCCAGCACCGGCAGGAGCAGGGCCGCGACCAGTGGGCCGAGCGTCTCCCCGCCGTTGGTGGCGACGCCGACGGCCGCGTTCGCGCGCTCCAGGTCGGGCTCGGGCACCACCTCCGGGACGGCGGCCCGCGACGCCGGCTGGAACACCTGGCCGGCGACGGCCCGGAGCCCGACCAGGACCAGCAGCAGCGGTAGCGACGGCAGCCACAGGGCGATCACCACGACCAGGACGCCCTGGACCAGCTCGCAGGCGACCATGACCCGCCGGCGGTCCAGCCGGTCGGCCACCGTCCCGGCCAGCGGGCCCAGCAGCGCCGGGGCGAAGTCGCCGGCCAGCAGCAGGGCCGCCACGGCCAGGGCCTGCCCGGTCGTGGCGGCCACGTGCAGCATCAGGGCGACCAGGCCCAGCGAGTCCCCGAGGAAGGACACCGCCCGGGCGCTCCACAGCAGGCGGAACGGCCGGTTCGCGCCCAGCAGCCGGAGCGCCCCGGCCCCGGCTGGTCCCCCGTCGGTGGCCAGGGCTCACTCGTCGAGGACGGGGACCTCGTGGTGGGTGACGGTGAGGTCGCGCTCGAGCAGGTAGCGGTCGTCCTCGGGGTAGAAGACGGCGAGGCTGATGTCGTCGCCGGCGAAGGCCCGGATGCTGTCGAGCGACGGCCAGAAGCTGAGGGTCAGGATCTCGGTCCGGCCGCCGCCCAGGTCGCGGGTCAGCATGTAGGCGCCCTGGTTGCCCGGGGTCTGCCGGTACTCCTTGATCCCGGTCTCGGCCAGGTAGGCGGCATAGGCGTCGCGGTCCTCGGTGCGGATCACGCCCCGCCAGATCCGGGCGACGGTCGCCACCGCTACCTGCGCCGCTTGGGGAGGTAGAGGTCGGTGATGATGCCCTCGAAGGCTTCGGCGGCCATGCCGACGGTCTCGGAAAGGGTGGGGTGGGGGTGGACGGTGAGGCCGATGTCGGTGGCGTCGGCGCCCATCTCGACGGCCAGGGCGGTCTCGGCGATGAGCTCGCCGGCGTTGGGGCCGACGGCGGCGGCGCCGATGAGGCGGTGGGTGGCCTCGTCGAACAGGAGCTTGGTCATGCCCTCGTCACGGCCAAGGGACAGGGAACGGCCGCTGGCCACCCAGGGGAAGGAGCCCTTGCCGTACTTGACGCCGGCCGCCTTGGCCTCGGTCTCGGTGACGCCGACCCAGGCGACCTCGGGGTCGGTGAAGGCGACCGAGGGGATGCCGCGGACGTCGAAGTAGCTGGGCTTGCCGGCCGCGACCTCGGCGGCGACGTGGCCCTCGTGGACGGCCTTGTGGGCCAGCATGGGCTGGCCGACAACGTCGCCGATGGCGAAGATGTGGGGCACGTTGGTGCGCAGCTGCTTGTCCACGTTGATGAAGCCGCGCTCGTCGACCGCGACCCCGGCCCGCTCGGCCCCGATCGCGCGGCCGTTGGGGCGGCGGCCGACGGCGACCAGGACCTGGTCGAAGGTGGCCGTCTCGGGCGCCTTGGCGCCCTCGAAGTGGACCACCAGGCCGTCCGCCTCGGCGTCGACCTTGGTGACCTTGGTGGTCAGGTAGATCGCGTCGTAGCGCTTGGAGATGCGCTTGAACAGCGGGTTGACCAGGTCCTTGTCGGCGCCGGGGATGAGCTGGTCGAGCAGCTCGACGATGGTGACCCCTGATCCCAGCTCGGAGTAGACGGTCGCCATCTCCAGGCCGATGATCCCGCCCCCGATGACCAGCAGCCGCTCGGGGACGCCGCCCAGCTCCAGGGCGCCGGTGGAGTCGATCACCCGATCGTCGTCGTGGGGGATGAACGGCAGGGTCACCGGCTCCGACCCGCAGGCGATGATCGCCTGCTCGAACCCGACCACCGTCCGGGAACCGTCGTCGCCGGTGACCTCGAGGTGGTTGGGGGACGCGAAGGTGCCGTAGCCGGTGACCACCTTGACCTTGCGCTGCTTGGCCAGGCCGGCCAGGCCGTTGGTGAGCCGGCGGACGACCGACTCCTTCCAGTCGCGGAGCTTGTCGAGGTCGACCGCTGGTTCGCCGAAGGCCAGCCCGTGCTCGGCCATCTCCTTGGTCTCGGCGATCACCCTGGCCGCGTGGAGCAGGGCCTTGGAGGGGATGCAGCCGACGTTGAGGCAGACCCCGCCGAGGATCGGCGAGCTGTCCACCAGCACGACCGACTTGCCGAGGTCGGCGGCCCGGAAGGCGGCGCTGTAGCCGCCCGGTCCGGCCCCGAGCACCAGCACCTCGGCCTGGACGTCGGCCTCGACACCCTCGGCGGACGCCGGGGTGGGAGCCGGGGTGGCCTGCACCGACTCGGAAGGAGGCTGCTCGCGGCTGTCCACCGCCTGGCCGGTCTGGAGCTCGACGATCACGTCGCCCTCGGACACGGTGTCGCCGACCCCGACCCGGACCCCGGCGACGGTCCCGGCGACCGGGGCGGGGACGTCCATGGTGGCCTTGTCGGACTCCAGGGTGAGCAGCGGGTCCTCGGCCGAGATGGTGTCGCCGGGGGCGACATGGACCTCGATGACGGGCACGTTCTCGTACTCGCCGATGTCGGGCACCCTGACCTCGAGGCGGTCGTACACCCCCGCCGGCGACCCGTAGCCGGCCGGCTCGGACGTCGCCGGGGTGGCGTCCTCGGTCACGTGCTCCCGGGCGGCCCCGCCCTCGGCCCCGGCCGCCGCCTCCAGCGTCAGGAGCAGGTCGCCCTGGGACACCTCGTCCCCGACCCCGACCCGCAGCTCGCGCACCGTGCCGGCCTGGGGGGCCGGGATGTCCATGGTCGCCTTGTCGGACTCGAGCGTGAGGATGGGGTCGTCGACCGCCACCTGGTCACCGGGGGCGACGTGCACCTCGATGACGGGCACGCCGGTGAAGTCGCCGATGTCGGGCAGGCGGATCTCGATCGGCGTGCTCATGGGCAACTCCTTCTCGGCCGGTCGGGGGGCTACAGCAGCAGGCGGCGGACGTCCTCGAGCACGGTGCACAGCTGCCTGGTGAACCGGGCGGCCAGGGCGCCGTCGATCACCCGGTGGTCGTAGGACAGCGAGACCGGCAGCATCAGGCGGGGCACGAACGCCTCGCCGTCCCACACCGGAGAGGTCCGGGCCCGGACGACGCCGAGGATCGCCACCTCGGGCGAGTTGACGATCGGGGTGAAGCTGGTCCCGCCGATCCCGCCGAGGCTGGAGATGGTGAAGCTGCCGCCCGACATGTCGTCGGGTGACAGCTTGCCGTCGCGGGCCTTCTGGGAGATGGTCCCGAGGTCCCTGCTCAGCTCGATGACGCCCTTGGCCTCGACGTTGCGGATCACGGGCACAACCAGGCCGCCGGGGGTGTCGACGGCGATCCCGATGTGGTAGTAGCGCTTCAGGATCAGGCTGTCCTTGGACGGCGACAGCGAGCTGTTGACCTCGGGGAACTGGCGCAGCGCGGAGACGGCCGCCTTCATCAGGAAGGCCAGCAGCGTGACCCGGTAGCCCTCGGCCTTGGCGGCGGTGTCGAGCTCACGCCGGTAGGGGTCGAGGTCGGTGATGTCGGCCTCGTCGTTGTGGGTGACGTGGGGGACGTTCAGCCACGAGCGGTGCAGGAACGGCCCGGACAGCTTCTTGATCCGGGGCAGCGGGACCGTCTCGACCTGGCCGAACTTGGAGAAGTCCTGGGCCGGGACCTCGGGGATGCCGGCGCCCGCCGGGGCGGCGGCAGGGGCCGCCTTGGCCGGGCCGCGTACGGCGGCGAGCAGGTCCTCCTTGAGGATCCGGCCCTTGTCGCCGCCGCCCTTGACGGTGTTGAGGTCGATGTCGAGCTCACGGGCCAGCCGCCGCACGCTGGGGCTGGCATGGGCCCCGGTGACGTCGGCGATCGCCCCGGCGGGGGCGGCGGCGGGGGCCTGGGCGGCGGGTGGCGGGGCGGGGGCCGGGCTCGCCGGAGTCGCCTCTGGTGGGGGCTCCTGCTGGCCGACCAGGCTCGGCGGCGTGGTCAGCGGCCCGGCGCCGTCGCCGCCGACGACCACGACCACGGTGCCCTCGCTGACCGTGTCGCCGACCTTGACCTTGACGTCCTGCACCTTCCCGGCGGCGGTGGCCGGGACGTCCATGGTCGCCTTGTCGGACTCCAGCGTGACGAGGGGGTCCTCCTCGGCGACCACGTCGCCCGGGGCCACGTGCACCTCGATCACCGGGACGTCCTGGTAGTCACCGATGTCAGGGACCGCGATCTCTGTGGTTGCCACTGTTGCCTCCGATCAACCCAGGTCTGGGGAGGTCCGGGTCAGCTGCGGGCCGGGTTGGGCTTCTCCGGGTCGATGTCGTACTTGGCGATCGCCTTGGCCACCGTCTCCGCCGGCACGGTCCCCTCCTGGGCCAGGGCGGCCAGCGCGGCGACGGCGACGAAGTGCCGGTCGACCTCGAAGAACTGGCGCAGCTTGCGGCGGTAGTCGGAGCGGCCGTAGCCGTCGGTCCCGAGGACCTTGTAGGTGCCGGGCACGAACGGGCGGATCTGGTCGGCGAAGGCCTTGATGTAGTCGGTGGAGGCGACCACCGGGCCCTGCCGGCCGGCCAGGCAGCTGGTCACGTAGCTGGTCCGTGGCGGCTCGGTCGGGTGGAGCAGGTTCCAGCGCTCGGTGCCAAGGGCCTCGCGCCGCAGCTCGGTAAAGCTGGGCGCACTCCAGATGTCGGCGTCGACCCCGAAGTCCTCGGCCAGCAGGTCGGCCCCGGCGATGACCTCGCGCAGGATCGTCCCGCTGCCCAGCAGCTGCACCCTCGGCCTGGCCTTGCCGCGGCCCTTGCGGGCCGGGCCACCCTCGCGGAGCAGGTACAACCCCTTGATGATCCCCTCGGCCACGCCCTCGCCCTCGGGCATGGCCGGGTGCTGGTAGTTCTCGTTCATCACGGTCAGGTAGTAGAAGAGGTCCTCCTGGTCGGCGTACATCCGCCGCAGGCCGTCCTGGACGATGACCGCCAGCTCGTAGGCGAAGGTCGGGTCGTAGGAGACGCAGTTCGGGATCAGCGACGACTGGATGTGGCTGTGGCCGTCCTCGTGCTGGAGGCCCTCCCCGTTGAGGGTGGTGCGGCCGGCGGTGCCGCCAATGAGGAACCCCCTGGCCCGGCTGTCGCCGGCCGCCCAGGCGAGGTCGCCGACCCGCTGGAAGCCGAACATCGAGTAGTAGATGTAGAACGGGATCATCGGGGAGTCGCTGTTGCTGTAGGAGGTCGCGGCGGCCATCCAGGACGACATCGCCCCAGGCTCGTTGATGCCCTCCTGGAGGAGCTGGCCGCTCCGGTCCTCCTTGTAGAACATCAGCTGGTTGGCGTCCTCGGGCTGGTAGAGCTGTCCCACCTGGGACCAGATCCCGAACTGGCGGAACATCCCCTCCATGCCGAAGGTGCGCGACTCGTCGGGCACGATCGGGACGACCCGCTTGCCGATCTGCTTGTCACGCAGCAGCGAGTTGAGGATCCGCACGAACGCCATGGTGGTGGAGATCTCGCGGTCGCCGGTGCCGGCCAGCTGGGCGCCGAAGGCCGACAGCTCGGGCACGGCCAGCGACTCCGACCGCTGCCGGCGCACCGGCAGGGCGCCGCCCAGAGCCGTGCGGCGCTCCTTGAGGTAGCGGGCCTCGGGGCTGTCGTCGGCGGGCCGCTGGTAGGGGTAGTCGAGCAGCTGGTCGTCGGGGATGGAGAGGCCGAAGCGGTCCCGGAACACCTTCAGGGCGGCCTCGGCCATCTTCTTCTGCTGGTGGGTGATGTTCTGGCCCTCGCCGGCCTCACCCATGCCATAGCCCTTGACCGTCTTGGCCAGGATCACGGTCGGCTGGCCGGTATGGGCGACCGCGGCCGCGTAGGCCGCGTACACCTTGACCGGGTCGTGGCCGCCCCGGTTGAGGTTCCAGATCTCCTCGTCGGTCATGTCGGCGACCAGCTCGAGCAGCTCGGGGTAGGCGCCGAAGAAGTGCTCGCGGACATACGCGCCGTTCTTGGACTTGAAGTCCTGGTACTGGCCGTCGACGCACTCCTCCATGCGCCGGATCAGCAGGCCGCTGGTGTCCCTGGCCAGCAGCTCGTCCCAGCGGCTGCCCCAGATGACCTTGATGACGTTCCAGCCGGCCCCGCGGAAGACGCCCTCCAGCTCCTGGATGATCTTGCCGTTGCCCCGCACCGGGCCGTCCAGGCGCTGCAGGTTGCAGTTGACGACGAAGATCAGGTTGTCCAGCCGCTCCCGGCCGCCCAGGGAGATCGCCCCGAGCGACTCCGGCTCGTCGGTCTCGCCGTCGCCCAGGAACGCCCAGACCTTCCGGTTGGCCGTCTCGGCCAGCCCCCGCGACCCCAGGTACTTGAGGAACCGGGCCTGGTAGATCGCCATCAGCGGCCCCAGGCCCATTGACACCGTCGGGAACTGCCAGTAGTCGGGCATCAGCCAGGGATGCGGGTAGGACGACAGCCCGCCGCCGTCGACCTCCTGGCGGAAGCGGTCAAGCCGCTCCTCGGTCAGCCGCCCCTCCAGGAAGGACCGTGCGTAGATGCCGGGCGAGATGTGGCCCTGGAAGTAGACCAGGTCGCCGCCGTGGGTCTCCGAGGGCGCGTGCCAGAAGTGGTTGAAGCCGGTGTCGTACAGCGTCGCCGACGACTGGAAGCTGGCGATGTGGCCGCCCAGCTCCGAGGACTCCTTGTTGGCCCGCAGCACGATGGCCAGCGCGTTCCAGCGGTTGAGGGACCGGATGGTGTGCTCGGTGGCCAGGTCGCCCGGGTAGGCGGGCTGCTGGTCGACCGGGATGGTGTTGACGTACGGCGTGGTCGCCGAGTAGGGCGCCGGGGCTCCCCGGCGGCGTCCCTCGGTGGCCAGCTCCCCGAGCAGGAACCGGGCCCGGTCGGTCCCCTCGAAGGCCAGCACCGAGTCCAGCGCGTCCAGCCATTCCCTTGTCTCGATCGGGTCGACATCGTTTCGCATGGCCATCAGTCCATCCACTCAGGCTGGAGCACCAGCGCCCTTCGCACCCTGCAGGCCGATCTTAGGTTCTAGATCGTTCCATCTACCGCCCGCGCGAACTAGTCTTGATCTACCCCAGATCCGCCCGTACGAACGCGCCGGCTGGCGCATCATGGACCGGTGAGAACCAAGCTGCTCGTCCTGGCCGGTCTGGTGGTGGCCGGCGTGGCCGCGGCCGGGTGCGACCGCTCGGCCGGTACCGGGGCCGTCGCCAGCACCTCGACGGTCCCGGCGGCGCCCTCCCCGACCATGGCCGCGCCCGCGAGCTGGCCCGAGCACGTCAGCGCCGACGGCGGGTTCCGGCTGCGCTACCCGCCCGGCTGGAAGGTCACCGAGAGCACCGGCAGCGGCGGGGTCGCGCTCTCGCTGCTGCCGCCCCAGGGCGACGGCATCAGCGTGCTGGCCACCGCCACCGAGCCGCCCGCACCGGCCACCCCGTGCCGGCCGGTCCGGGTGGGCCGGCTGGAGGGCAGCCGCTGCCAGGACGCCGAGGCGACCCTGGTCACCACCACCCTCAAGGGCCAGGACCGGTGGTTCGTCCTGGAGGCCTCCCTGCAGCGGGCGGCCGCGCCGGCCGGGGCCTACGACCGCGTGCTGGCCAGCTTCCGGCTCAGCTGACCCAGATCGCTCGGCTGACGATCTACGCCGGTTCACGGCGGATCTACGTAGATAACCTAGTGCGCGCTCCCCTTCTTTCTGGCGCGCCTGTCCCATATGTTCGGACGCTCCGGCACTGCAGGTTGAGGAGGGGTGGGGGCGGATGGCCTACGTTCGGGCGCGGTCGGGCAGGCTTGGCCTGCTGCTCACCTGCCTCTGTCTCCTCGCCCTGGCGGTGGCGTCGCCGACGGCCGCCCAGGAGCCGCAACGGCGGACGGCGGTGGCCGACGGGGCCGCGACCGCCGCCGAGGCGGCCGCCGTGCCCACCGGGATCACGCCGCTGATCGGGGACTTCGACGGCGACCACCGGTCCGACGTCTTCATGTACGGGCCCGGATCGCTGCCCGACCACGTCTGGCTGGGCCGGCCCGACCGGGCCTTCCGGGGGGCGGCGGTCAACGTCGGCCGCAACTACCTCCCGCTGGTCGGGGACTTCAACGGCAACGGCCATGCCGACATCCTCTGGTACGGGCCCGGCCCCAGCCCCGACGTGCTCTGGTACGGCAAGACCGACGGGGCGTTCTCGGGCTCGGCGGTCAACGTGGCCGGCACCTACGAGCCGCTGCTCGGCGACTTCAACGGCGACGGCGAGAACGACATCTTCTGGTACGGCCCGGGCGCCGCGAAGGACGTGCTGTGGTACGGGAAGGCCTCCGGCGGCTTCAGCGGCCGGGCGGTCACCGTGCACGGCTACTACCAGCCGCTGGTGGCCGACTTCAACGGCGACGGCAAGCGCGACATCCTCTGGTACGGGCCCGGCGGCGGCTACGACGTCCTCTGGCTGGGCCGCGCGACCGGCGGGTTCTCGAGCCGGGCCGTCACCATCGGCCGGACCTACCAGCCGCTGCTCGGCGACTGGAACGGCGACCGGTCCCGCGACATCCTCTGGTACGGGGCGGGCGCCGCCCCCGACGTCCTCTGGTTCGGGCACGCCAACGGCCGCTTCACCGCCAAGGCGGTCGACGTCGCCGGCACCTACAGCCCCTTCACCGGCGACTTCGACGGCGACGGCAAGCGCGACATCCTCTGGTACGGGCCGGGGGCCGGCTACGACGTGACCTGGTACGGGCGCTCCGACGGGCACTTCGGGGCGGTCAAGACCACCGTCCGCGGCATCTACCAGCCCTATGTCGGGGACTACGGCGGCGGCGGCCCCAACGACATCTTCTGGTACGCCCAGGGCGACCCCGACGACTATCTCTGGTTCGGGCACGCCAACCGCGTGTTCACCTCGAGGGCGACCACCCTGGACATCGGCTACACCCGCAATGCCGCGCTGCGCCCGGACTCGATGACCAGCCGCTACGACCCCTACGGCTTCGTGGCCCACGCCAACGGCGCCATCGACGGGCACCTCTACACCAACAGCCGCGAGGCCTTCGACCACAACTACGCCCGCGGCTTCCGGGTCTTCGAGGTCGACATGGTCCGCCTGGCCGACGGGACGGCCCTGGCCGCCCACGACGGCCTCGAGGCCAACTACGGCCTGAACAAGTCGTTCCGGGACGCGACCTGGGCCGACCTGGCCGGCAAGAAGTACCTCGGCCAGTACACGATCATGCGCAGCCAGGACCTGGTCGCCCTGCTCCGCCAGCATCCCGACGCGCACTTCATCCTCGACTCCAAGTACTCGCGGTTCGAGATCTACAAGACCATCCTGGCCCAGGGGCCCGAGCGGAGCGTGCGCGAGCGGATCATGCCGCACATCGAGGACCGGGCCGAGCTGACCCAGTTCCGCACCGCCTACCCGCTCCAGAACTACATGCTGGCCCTGTACCACACCCAGGCCGAGAACCGGTACGACGACCCGATCGCCGGCGACTTCACCAGCCGCTACCGGGCCCCGGCGGTGATGATGTGGTACCGCGACCGCAACCTGGCCATCAGCCTGGCCGCCAACGGCCGCGAGAGCCGGCGCTACCGGCCGTCGTTCGCCAGCGCGCTCAGGAGCGCCGGGGCCAACGTCTACGTCCACAGCATCGGCGACGGCGGCGTCATCCAGTCCTTCTGGGACCGGGACATCGGCGTCTACTCCGACAGCCCGTTCCCGCCCCTCGGCGGCACCACCGCCCTGCGGCAGTCCGAGGACCAGCTGATCATGCCCGAGTTCCCCGAGGGCGTGATCCCGGCCTGACCCCGGGGTGGTCGACACGCCCGGCCCCGGATGGGAACATCTGTTCGATGAGCCTGGCGACGATCCTGCATGCCGACCTGGACGCGTTCTACGCCTCGGTCGAGCAGCGGGACGACCCCGGGCTGCGCGGGCGGCCCGTGATCGTCGGGGGCGGGGTCGTGCTCGCGGCCAGCTACGAGGCCAAGGCCCACGGCGTCCGCACGGCCATGGGAGGCGCCCAGGCGCGACGGCTCTGCCCCCGGGCGGTGGTGGTCAGGCCCCGGATGGGGGCCTACGCCAAGGCCAGCAAGGACGTGTTCGAGGTCTTCCGGCAGACGACCCCGCTGGTGGAGGGGCTCTCCATCGACGAGGCGTTCCTCGACGTCGGCGGGCTGTGGCGGGTCTCGGGCACCCCCGTCGAGATCGCCATGCGCCTGCGCCGCGAGGTCCGCGAGCGGGTCGGCCTGCCCATCACCGTCGGGGTGGCCAGGACCAAGTTCCTGGCCAAGGTGGCCAGCGGCGTCGCCAAGCCCGACGGCCTGCTGGTGGTGCCCCCCGACAGCGAGCTCGCCTTCCTGCACCCGCTGCCGGTCGAGCGGCTCTGGGGCGTCGGGCCGGTCACCGCGGCCAAGCTCCGCGGCCATGGGGTGACCAGGGTCGGCCAGGTCGCCAGGCTCGGCGAGGCGACCCTGGTCACCATGGTCGGCCAGGCATCCGGCCGCCACCTCCACGCCCTCGCCCACAACCGCGACCCGCGGCCGGTCGACACCGGCCGCCGGCGCCGCTCGATCGGGTCCCAGCGCGCCCTCGGCCGCTCCCCCAGGTCCCCCGCCGACCTCGACGTCATCCTGATCTCGCTGGTCGACCGCATCACCCGCCGGATGCGGACCGCCGG
>JASLIH010000260.1 GCA_030152105.1 Actinomycetes bacterium | reverse complement strand
TCGGCGGTGACCTCCTCGTTGGCCAGCACGGTCCCCAGGCCGGGGCACCAGTTCACCGGCGCCTCCCGCAGGTAGGCCAGGCGATGGTTGTCGACCACCTGCCGGCGTTGGAGGTCGGTCAGCTCCTCCCAGCTCCGGCCGGAGGGGTTGGATCCGTGGGCCGGCTTCCGGACGTGGGCGTCGAGCTCCGCGACCAGCTCGGACACGGGGCGGGCCCGGCCCGCGTCCCGGTCGTACCAGGCGTTGAAGATCTGCAGGAAGATCCACTGCGTCCAGCGGTAGTAGGACGCGTCCGACGTGACGACACTGCGGCGCGGGTCGTGTGCCAGTCCCAGGCGCCGGAGCTGGCGCCGGAACGCCTGGATGTTGTGCTCGGTGGAGACCCGGGGATGCTGGCCGGTCTGGATCGCGAACTGCTCGGCGGGCAGCCCGAACGCGTCGAACCCCATGGTGTGGAGCACGTTGTGGCCGTTCATCCGCAGGTAGCGTCCGTAGACGTCGCTGCCGATGTAGCCGAGCGGATGGCCGACGTGCAGCTGGTCCCCGCTGGGGTAGGGGAACATGTCGTTGAGGAAGAACTTCGGCCGGTCGCGGACCTGCTCGAACCCGTCGCCCAAGCTGCCCACCGGGTTCGGCGCGTGGAAGGTGCCTTCGCGCTCCCACCGGTCCTGCCAGGCCCGCTCGATGCGCCCGGCCAGGGCGGCGGCGTACCGGAACGGTGGGATGTCCTCAGGCTCGGTCATGCAGGCTCCTCGTCGCTCGCGGCTGCCGGGGACGGCCGCGCTGACCGTGCCGACGTCAGCGCGGCCAGAGAAGGAGCAGAGAGACCGAGCCACTCATGACCGGAAGCCTACCGCGCGTCTCGTCCCCTCGTCCCACATACAATTCGGCGGCCGCTGCCGAACAGCCGGGAGGGACCGCTGGTGGGTGAGTTCGTACGTCTGGAGGTCGACGAGGCGAGCCGGGTCGGGACCATCCGGCTCGACCGGCCGCCTGTCAACGCGCTCAACGCCCAGATCCAGGACGAGCTGCGGGAGGCGGCGGCCGAGGCCGGCCAGGACGAGCGGGTCGGGGCGGTCGTGCTCTGGGGTGGGGAGAAGGTGTTCGCCGCCGGGGCCGACATCAAGGAGATGAACGGGCGCAGCTTCGCCGGCATCTCGGCCCGGACGACCGACCTCGGGCACGCCTGCGAGGCGCTGGCCCGTATCCCCAAGGTGGTGATCGCGGCCGTCACCGGCTACGCGCTGGGGGGCGGCTGCGAGGTGGCCCTGACGGCCGACTTCCGGTTCGCGGCCGAGGACGCCAGGTTCGGCCAGCCGGAGATCCTGCTCGGCGTCATCCCTGGGGCCGGCGGCACTCAGCGCCTGCCCCGGCTGGTCGGGCGGTCGAAGGCCAAGGAGATGATCTACTCGGGCCGCTTCTACGGCGCCGCCGAGTGCAAGGCGATGGGCCTGGTCGACGAGGTCCACCCGGCCGCCGAGGTCTACCAGCGGGCGTGCGCGGCCGCGGCCGGCTACGCCAAGGGGCCCGGCCTGGCCCTGCGGGCGGCCAAGCAGGTCATCGACGCCGGCCTTGAGGCCGGCCTCGACGCCGGGCTGCTGCTGGAGCGGCAGGCCTTCTACTCCCTGTTCGCCACCGAGGACGCCGCCGAGGGCATGGCCTCGTTCGTGGCCAACGGCCCCGGCAAGGCCACCTTCAGGAACCGCTAGCCCGCAGCGCCTCGGCGGCCCGGTCGGGGTCGACGACGTTGATGACCACCCCGGTGCCCAGCTCGAACCCGCCGTAGGTGGTGAGGCGCGGGAGCAGGTGCAGGTGCCAGTGGAAGTCGTCGACCCCCGGCGGGGCCGAGTGCAGGACCAGGTTGTAGGGGGCGTGGTCGCCGGCGACCCCGCGGAAGCGCCGGAGCAGGTCGCGCAGGGCGGTGGCGACGGCGGTGTCGTCGTCGCCGTCCTCGAAGCGGGCCCGGTGGCCCTCGGGCAGGAGCAGGGCCTCGAAGGGTGCCGCCGACGCCCACGGGCAGATGGTGAGCAGGTCCCCGGTCCGGCCGACCAGCCGGGGGCCGTCCCGCTCGGCGGCGACGGTCGCGCAGGCGGCGCAGGCCCCACCGGCCAGCCGGTCCAGCTCGGCCTGGACCCGGTCGGGCCGCCCGGCGGTGGCGAACACCTGGCTGTGCGGGTGCTCCAGGGAGGCGCCGGCGGTGCGGCCCTGGTTGACGATGATCAGCACCGCCCCGAGCGCCTCGTCCCGGTGGGCGGCCAGCCGCTCCCGCCAGGCCCGCATCGCCCGCGCCACCTCCGGCACCTCCAGGTCGGCAAGGGTGGCCTGGTGGTCGGGGTTGTGGATGACCACCTCGTGCACCCCGGCCGTCGGCGCCGACCGGTACAACCCCCCGTTCCGTTCGGCCGCGGTCACCTGGCCGGCGAAGGCGGGGAACTTGTTGGGGACGACCCGGACGTGCCAGCCGGGCCGGTCAGGCTCGGTGCCCGGGTCGCGGTCGGCCCACACCTCGGGCGGGGTCATGTGCTCGTTTCCCGGGCAGAACGGGCAGCCGAGCGGGCCCCTGGGGGCGCCGACGTCGCCAAGGAACGCCTCCGGCCGGGCCGCCCGACCCGCCGTGATCGCCACCCAGCCGCCGCCGAGCGGGTCCTGACGCAGCTCACCAGGGGCGTTGGGCAGCGCCGGCGGTGGCAGGGTGCGGCTCATGGGCCCGCAGCCTAGAGCATCCGGGGCCAGGGGTGTGGACAGCCCGCGCACAGGGTCGGCCCGTTGCGGCATCATGGTCGGCGGCCCGGGCACCGTCCGGGACCGGCCACCTCTGGAGGCAGCGTTGAAGATCCTGGTCACCGTCAAGCGCGTGCCCGACACGGCCGCCGAGAAGCGGCTTGACCCGGCGGACAAGACGCTCGACCGCGAGTCGGTCGAGACGATCCTGAACCCGGTCGACGAGTACGCCGTCGAGGAGGCCCTGCGGCTCAAGGAGCAGCACGGCGGCGAGGTCGTGGTCCTGTGCATGGGCCCGCCCTCGGCCCTGGCCACAGTGCGCAAGGCGCTGTCCATGGGCCCGGACGCGGCCGTCCATGTCCACGACGACGCCCTCCACGGGTCGTGCGCCCTCAACACCGCCAAGGTCCTCCAGGCGGCCATCCGCCGGGTCGAGCCGGACATCGTCCTCTGCGGCTCGGAGTCGACCGACGCCCGCACCTCCCTGGTCCCCAGCGCCCTGGCCGAGTACCTGGGCTGGCCGGGCCTGACCGGGGCCAAGCAACTGGAGGTGGACGGCTCGACCGTCCGCGTCCACCGTGAGACCGAGAACGGCTACGACCTGCTCGAGGCCGAAGGCCCGGCCGTGGTCAGCGTGGTCAAGGGCATCAACGAGCCCCGCTACCCGTCGTTCAAGGGCATCATGGCCGCCAAGTCCAAGCCGGTGACCGACTACAACCTGGCCGACCTGGGTATTGACCAGGGCGAGGTCGGCACCGCCGGCGCCACCACCGAGGTCGTCGACTTCGCCGCCCGGCCCCCCCGGCAGGCGGGCCAGCAGGTCAAGGACCCAGGGGACGGCAGCGCCGCGGTCGAGCTGGCCGAGTTCCTGGCCGGCCACAAGTTCATCTGAGACGGGGAGCGTAACGCGATGCCGCGAGTTCTCGTTCTGGTCGAGCATGAGGACGGCGCCGCCAAGAAGGTGACCTACGAGATGCTGACCAAGGCGCGCGACCTCGGTGAGCCGGTGGCGGTGTTCGTCGGCGAGGGGCTCGATGGGGCCCGCGAGGGCCTGGCCCGCCACGGCGCCACCGCCGTCTACGCCGCCGGCGGTGACAACCGGCTGGCCGGGCCGCTCACCGGCGCCCTCGCCGCCGCCGCCGACCGGGTCGAGCCCACCGCGGTGCTGGTCGCGGCCACCCCGCTCGCCAAGGACGCCGGGGCCAGGCTGGCCGCCCGCAAGGGCTGGGGGATGCTGGCCGACATCGTCGACCTCGACGGCGACCTGGTCGCGACCCAGAACGTGTTCGGCGGGGCCACCACCGTCCGCTCCCGGGTCCGCACCGGCACCCCGGTGCTGGCCATCAAGCCCAACTCCTTCCCTGTCCAGGAGGCCCCGGCCGAGCCCGAGGTGGTCGACCTGGACCTCGCCGAGGAGCAGGACGGCACCCGCGTGACCGACCACGTCGTCCAGGAGCAGGGCGGCCGGCCCGACGTGGCCGAGGCCGAGATCGTCGTGTCCGGTGGCCGTGGCCTTCAGGACCCGTCGAACTTCGCCCTGGTCGAGGCGCTGGCCGACACGCTCGGGGCGGCGGTCGGGGCCAGCCGGGCCGCGGTCGACGCCGGCTGGTACCCTCACCAGCACCAGGTCGGGCAGACCGGCAAGACAGTCTCACCCCAGCTGTATGTCGCCGTCGGCATCTCCGGGGCGATCCAGCACCGGGCCGGCATGCAGACCTCCAAGACGATCGTCGCCGTCAACAAGGACGCCGACGCCCCCATCTTCGCCATCTCTGACTTCGGTGTCGTCGGCGACCTGTTCAAGGTCATCCCGCGGCTCACCGACGAGGTCGCCAAGCGAAAGGGCTGATGAGCGGCACCCTTCCACCCCAGGACCCGACCCACCCCCAGGAGCCGGGCGGCCTTCACGACCCGGCTCGCCCTGAGGAGCCGGGGCGCTCGCGGCGCCGGGCTGATCGGCCGACGGCTCCGGGGGCCGCGCGGGCCAGCGTGGGGGCCGCCGGGCGGGCCCTGAGGCTCGTGGCCACCGAGCCCCGCCGCCGCCGGGCCCAGCGCCGGGCCCGGATCGCCGTCCTGGGT
>JASLIH010000244.1 GCA_030152105.1 Actinomycetes bacterium | reverse complement strand
GCTGTCGGCGGTGACGGTGATGTAGCCGGAGAAGCGGACGTCGGCGTGGCCGTCGGCGAGCTCCTGCTCGCGGCGGTTCACGGCGTCGGCCTGGTTGCGGCGCTTGGCGGTGCCGAGGAAGCCGAGCTTCTGGCGCAGCTCGTCGTCGGCGACGTCGGCGGTCTTGGCGAACCCGACGGCGCGCATCGCCTTCAGCGGCGGCACCGGCTCCATCGTCACGGCCACGGTGCGCATGGACCGGGTCTGGACGAGCAGGGGGGCCAGGAAGTCGGGGCCGACGTCGATGCGGGGCCACTCGGCGATCCAGTAGGTGGCGTGGACGACGTCGTTGGTGCGGTAGTAGCCCCAGTGCTCCTCAGCGCGCATCGGCCAGGCGTTGCGCGGGGAGACGCCGCCCGAGCGGTCGGGGTCGACGCTGTCCAGCCGGGCCAGGTTGGCCCGGGCGTGCGGGTCGTACGACAGCCGGATGGTCGCCGCCAGGCGGCGCGGGCCGAGGGCGTGGAGGACCTCGACCTCGGCCGACTCGAGGCGGCGGGCCATCGTCTCCAGCTCCCTGGCCAGGACCAGGCAGGCACCGGTGTCCTTGCCGCCGGCCTGCTTGATGGCCCGGCCGGCCTTGCCGGCGTTCACCTGGAGCACGACGTAGAGCTCGTGCTGCTCGGTGACCGGGGCGGCGGCGTGGGTCAGGCGCAGGTAGCTCTGCAGGGGCAGGGCGTCAAGGCCGATGGAGGGGTCGATGGCCTCGCGCAGGTAGCGGCTGAGGGCGTCGGGGTCGTCGGGGGCGGTGCGCTCCATCCACTGGACCCGGCTGATCGGGCTGCCCTCGCGGGCCAGGCCGGCGATCACCCCGGCCCAGCCGGCCAGCCGGTGGGCCTTGTCGACCGGGTCGAGGAGCACGAACGAGCGCGCCCTGGCCTGGATGACGGCCGAGAAGGTGTGGTTGGTCCGGTCGGCGAGCACGCCCAGCTCGACCCCGCGGAACGGGAAGGCGAGCAGCTCCACCTTGCCGATGGAGTCGGGCAGCTTGACCGGCTCGTCACCGCCGGCGAACCGGGTGCCGGCTTCGGGGGCGCGCGAGCGGAAGCGGCTGCGTCCGGTCGCCTTGCGGGCCATGAACACTCCGATCACTGGGACCCACTCGTTGAGGGGCCGCCCATGGAGGGGCACAAAGGTGAGGAGCGCCCCCAGGCTGAGGAGGATCACGCCGCCCAGCAGCCCGAGGCCGCTCTTGAGGGCCTGGACCAGGAGGATGGTGAAGAACACGGCCGCGGACAGGATGACCAGCTGGCCGGGGCGGAGCGAGCCGACCCAGCCGCGCCGTTCCAGCGGCCCGAAACGGTAGCGGATCTCCAGGGGGCTACGCATCCGACCCTCGCTCGCCGCCGGACAGGTCGGGGAGCTTCAGCGGCTTGGTGCCAGCACTGCTGGCGCCGCCGTTGCCACCGACGTTGGCCGCGGACGGGCGGGCCGAGGAGCGGATCGCCGCCGGGGCCGCCGACTCCCCGCCGCCGCCCTCATCGGCCGAGCTCATGGCGGCGAAGCTGGAGGTGGCGCGGTTGCGGGCCGTCCCGACGACCGCCGCCCCGGCGGCCGCGGCCGCCGCCGGGGGGCCGAACCCGGCCGCCGCCGCCGGGCCGGCGCCGGCGCTGGTGCGGAAGCGGGTGTTGATCATGCCCGAGACCACCGAGGAGCTGGTGGTGAGGGCGGTGGCGCCCGCGGTCGCCTGGCGCAGGGCGGCCCGCTGGTGCCCGGCCGTGACCACCGCCGCCTCGGCCAGGGGGATGAGCTTGAGCAGGGCGACCGGGGTGAAGGCGGCCATCAGCAGCAGGGCACCGCCGGCCAGGACACCCTCGAACTTGTCGCCCAGCCCGCCCCGGGCCAGCCCGGCCGCGGCCAGGTTGATGATGGCAACGATGAACACCTTGGCGAAGATGATGGCGATGAGGAACTCGATCAGCCGCCGGCACCAGCGCCAGCCCGCCGGCCAGATCATCGCCGAGAGGGCCAGGGGCAGGAACAGCACCGAGATGTAGATGGCGGCCGCCCGCAGCAGCAGCTCCAGCCAGATGGACAGCGCTCCGAGGGTGACGACCAGGGCCCCCAGCAGCACGCCGAACACCGGGGCGGCCGGGTTGACCGAGCCGGCGCCGAGGCTGGCCAGGGCGCCGCCGGCGTCGCTCATGAACTTCTGGGCGTCGGCGCTGGCGTTGGCGCCAAGGGCGGCGCTCATCCAGTCGCTGATGTTGATCAGCATCTGGGCCATGGCCGGGCCGACGGCCGACAGGATGGCGGCCAGGGGCAGGAACACAAAGGCCGAGCGGATGGCCTGCATGCCGTCGGCCCGCACGATCGACTGGGCCACCGAGACCAGCAGGATGGGCAGGGCGATGACCACGGCCAGGGCCAGCATCACCCGGTACTGGGAGGCGAACCAGCTCGCGTTGACCACGTCGGGGCTGGTGGTGCCCTGGATCAGGGCGCCCACCTTCTCGAGGAAGAACTTGCCGGCCGCGGCCACGGCGGCGGTGAAGCTGCGCAGGGCGCTGTCGCCGGCGGTGGAGACCACGTTCTGGGCCGCGCCGGCGACCGCGCTGGTGACCGCCTGGCCGGGGTTGGTCCCGGCCTGGCAGACGTTGCGGGCCACCGGGTTGGGGATGCTGTCGCAACGCTGCTGGGTGGGGTCGGCCGGCTGGCCCTGGGCCATGGCGGCCGGGGCCAGCACCACCAGCAGGGCGGCGAGGGCGGCGAGGACCAGGACCGTGCGGGCCCAGGCGCGCCTACGGTCCTGGTGCATAGGTGAACTCCTTGAACTCGTTGGCCTTGTCGACCAGCTCGGGGGCAGCGGTCGGGGGGGCCACGTCGGCGATCGGCACCGGCCCGTCGGTGGTCGTGCTCTCGGCCAGCTTCCAGTCGTCGCCGACCCAGCGCAGCTCGACGGTGGTGGTGCCCCAGCCCTCGCGGATGGGGGCGGCCACGGTCCCGCCGATCGACCCGCCGACGCTGGTCACCCAGATGGCGACCTTGGCCGTGGCGTCGCTGTAGTCCTCGACCCGCCAGCCGACCGGGGTGGCGCGCAGCAGGACCTGGGTGCCGTCGTTGGCGCTGTCGCTGACGCCGAGGCCCTGACGGAGCGAGACCACCGCCTGGTCGAAGGTCCGCTGGAGGCGGGCCTTGGCCGCGGGGGCGGCCAGGGCGGCGATCGCCGCCCGGCGCCTCGAGGTGTCGAGGATGAGGTCGCTCGACAGCACCCGGGTGAAGTTGGCCGCCGCGGCCACGGCGCCCTGCTGGCTGTGGGCGTAGCCGACCCCGACCCCGGCCTCGAACCGGCGCGGCCCGACCCGGGTGGCCGCCGCCGCCTCGGCCGGGGCCGCGGCGGCGGTTCCCGGGGAGGCGGCAACGGTCGGGGACGGGGTCTGGGACGCCGCCGGCGCGGTGGTCGCGGTGGCGGCCCCGCCGCCCTGGCGGCCGCCGGTCATGGAGGCACGGCCGATGACCATGCCGCCCAGGAACAGCACGACCGCCAGCAGCACCATGGTCACCAGCGTCGGCATGCCCCCGGCCCCGAACCGCCGCTGCTCGGGGAGGCGGTACAGGACCCGGGCCCGCTGGTCGCGCACGGCCATGATCCTCAGACCTCGGCCAACGTCGGCAAGGCCCGGCGTACCAGCCGGACCCCCGGCGTCGCGGAGCTCGCCATCGACGTCCCTAGGCGGTCTGACCGAGCGAGAACGCCCAGTTCACCAGGGCCGCGGCCGCACCGACGATGACGGCCCCGACCACCGAGTACAGGGTGGCCCGCTTGCCCACCGCAGCCTGGTGGTAGTTGGACGACAGCGAGCCGACACCCCACATGGCCCCGCCGATGATGATGCCCACCAGCGACAGCAGCAGGGCGAAAGCGCCGATCCCGTTGATCAGCTGCTGGACGGGGCCAGCACCAGGGATGGCGTTGAAATCGGGGGTGAAGCTCACCCGTTGGGCGACAACGATCATGCGCGACATCGGTAGTTCCTTCCGATGGTCATGCCGTGAATCCATCGGCCACGGCGGCGGCTACCTCCAAGTACGCTCGTCTGGTAACGGGGCGCAAACGGTCGACCTGGGTCTCGGCGCCGGCGGAAAGGTGCGGGTCCCACGGCACCCGGACCACTGCCCGGCAGCGCCCCTGGAAGTGCTCTGCGATCTTGTCCACCTCGACCAGGCCCTCCTCCCGCACCGCGTTGACGACCGCGATGGCGTTGCGGACCAGCTCGGCGTGGCCGTTCTCGTTCAGCCAGTCCAGCGTCGAGCTGGCTGCCCTGGCCGAGTCCAGGCTCGGTGACATGACGACGACGATCTGGTCGGCCAACTGGAGGATTCCCTTTGTGGCCGATTCCAAGACACCAGTTCCGGTGTCGAGCAGGATCAGGTTGTAGTGGCGCTCCAGCAGGGCGATGGCCCGGCGGTAGTCCTCCTCGCCAAGGGCGGTGGTGATCCGCGGGTCGTCGTCGGAGGCGACCACCTCCAGGCGGGTCGGGGCCTGGTTGGTGTAGGAGCGGATGTCGGCGTAGCGGATGATCTCCTGCTCGTCGGCGAGCAGGTTGGTCACGGTGGCGGCGGTCTCGCGCCGGACCCGGTAGCCCAGGGAGCCGGCGTCGGGGTTGCCGTCCAGGGCGACCACCCGGTCACCGCGCAGCGAGGCGAAGGTGTGGCCGAGCATCAGGGTGGTGGTGGTCTTGCCGACCCCGCCCTTGCGGCTGATGACGGCGATCGAGCGGCAGCCCGCCACCGGGGACTTGGCCCGGGCGATCAGCTGGCGCTCGGCCCGCTCGGCCGGGCTGGGGCCGAAGTTGACCCGCCCGCCGGTGAGCCAGTAGACGAAGCGCCGCCAGCCGTCCCGGGGCGGGGCGGCCTGGCCGCGCAGGTAGCGCTCGGGGGTGAAGTCGGCCGCGGTGGCGGTCGAGCGCCCGCTGGCCGGGCTGGTCACCCCGGCGAGCTGGCCGGCCCTGGCGGCCCGCTCCGGGCGCCCGGCGACCAGGTCGCGTGAGGCCTCCGGGGGTGGCTGGCCCCGGCCCGGGGCGACGGCCTGCTCGGCCCGCTCGCGCCGGTCGATTGGCGGGTGCCGGTCGGCGGGGAGGGGCTCGCTGGCCGGGCGGGCGTGCTCGGCGGGACGGTCCTGGGTGGGACGGTCCTGGGTGGGCGGGGAGGGCTGGCCCGACGGCTGGGCGCCGTCACCAGGATGGCCGTCGCGTTCGGTCGCCGGGGTGGGATCGTCGCCACGGCCGAGTGGGACCAGGGCCTCGTCGGAACCCCCGGTCCAGGCAGGCCTCTGCTGCTGGCTCACAACGACCCCCGGTCGGTCTCCATCTCGTGCGGTTCGGCTGCGTATTTGGGTAGATCTGTCCACGTGTGATTACCAACAGATTACACTGATGTGCAATGTAACCAAGGCAGTCGACCAGCGGGAATCGGACCTGTCCAGGACCCTTCCCCACCCAGTGGACCGATACAGCACCTCCGCCCTATCCTGTCAACCGACTCGACTATCCTAAAATACCACCGATTGGCCTGGTGATGGTCAAGCTCCTGTTCGGCGTCTTCGCCGCCGTCTTCCTGGTCCTGGGCCTGATGGCCCTGGGGTTGTCGACCGCCATGGTCGGCGGGGGCGCGCCCAGCCAGGACGCCCAGCGGGACATCCCGCCGCAGCTGCTGCCGGTCTACCAGACGGCCGCCGACAGCTGCCCGGGGCTCCCCTGGTCGGTGCTGGCCGCCATCGGCAAGGTCGAGACCGACCACGGCCGCTCGACCGCCCCAGGGGTGCGCTCGGGGGCCAACTTCGCCGGGGCCGCCGGGCCGATGCAGATCGGCGTCGGCGGCAAGGCCGGCAACACCTGGGCGGCCTACGCGGTCGACGCCGACGGCGGCGGGCCCAGCGTCTACAGCCCGTCCGATTCCATCTTCACCGCGGCCAGCTACCTGTGCGCCAACGGCGCCAACAAGGGCGCGAACGTGGCCGGGGCGATCTTCGCCTACAACCACGCCGACTGGTACGTGACCAAGGTCCTGGCCATCGCCTCCGCCTACGCCGCCAGCCAGGGCCTGCCCCCCGGGGCCCCGGCCGAGGAGGTGGCCGCCGCGGCCGTCCAGTTCGCCTACAACCAGCTCGGCACCCCCTACCGGTGGGGGGCCACCGGCGACGGCTTCTACGACTGCTCGGGCCTCACCCAGGCCGCCTACAAGAACGGCGGGCTGGACATCCCACGGGTGTCGCGGGCGCAGTGGACCTCCGGCGCCCGGGTCTGGAACGTGGCCGACCTGCTACCGGGCGACCTGGTGTTCTACGCCTACAACACCGCCGACCCCTCCACCATCCACCACGTCGGCATCTACATCGGGGCCGGCAACATGGTCGACGCCCCCTACACCGGGGCCACCGTCCGCATCACCCCGTTCCTGCGTGGCGACTACATCGGCGCCGTCCGCCCCACCGCCGCCCAGGCCCCGGCCGAGGCGGCCACGGCCACCACGGCGGCCGGCTGACCACCCCGGTCAGTCCTCCTGAGGGTCGGTGCGGGTGACCACCATGGCGGTGTGGGTGGCCTCCAAGGGGTCGGACAGGACCGTGTCGGCAGCCTCGCGCCAGCGGGCGAAACGGTCGCTGGCGCGGTGGGCTCTGAAGGCCTCCTCGTCCCGGTAGACCTCGTAGAACAGGTAGTGGTCGGGGTCGTCGCGGTCGCGGACGACGTCGAAGCGCAGGCAGCCGGGCTCGTCGCGGACCGAGGTGACGGCGTTCTCCTCGATCGCCTCGAGGAACCGGCCCCGCTGCTCGGGCTTGACCCTTGCCGACACGATCAGCACGTACATGGCCCCTCCCGGGCTCAGGTGATCTCGTCCACGCACGCCGTCAGCTGGCGCAGCGTGCGGACCTCGAACACGCGGTCGCAGGCTGGACCATAGACCGACATGATCGAGTCGGTCGTGTCCCAGTCGTCCGCCGGTTCCGGGTTGAGCCAGTAGCAGCGCCGCGACCGCCCGGCCAGGTCGGCGAAGGCGTCCAGGCCGGGGTCGCGGTAGTTGTTGCGGGCGTCGCCCATGACGAGCAGGGTGCTGCGGCTGTCCACGTCGGCGCCGTAGCGCTCGGCGAAGCGCCGGAACACGTTGCCGTAGTCGGAGTGCCCGTCGTCGGCCACCAGCCTGGCCCTGGCGAAGGCGCCGCGCAGGTCCATGCGGTGGCCGCCCTGGTCGAGGAGGCCGGTGACCTCGTCGACCCCGTCGACAAACGCGAAGCTGCGCAGCTTGGCGAACTCCTGGTTCATGGCGTGGAGCAGCGAGAGGGTGAACTTGGCGAACTCGATCACCGACCCGGAGACGTCGGCCAGCACGTACAGGTCGGGCTTGGAGGCGCGCACGGCCCGGAAGGCCGGGTCGACCGGCACCCCGCCCGAGGACAGGGAGCGGCGCACGGTGCGGCGCACGTCGAGGCGGCCGCGGCGCCGCAGCCGCCGCTTCTGGGCGGCCCGGGAGGCCAGCTTGCGGGCCAGCGGCCGGACCGCCTGGCGCAGCTCGCGCAGCTGGCCGGCGTTGGCGCCGAGGAAGTCGACGTCCTCGAGCTGCCGTTCGCGGTACAGCTCGGCCGCCTGGGCGGCGCCGACCGAGACCGCCATGCGGTGGCGGAGCTGGGTGGCCAGCAGCCGCCGGAAGTCCTCGATCCGCCTGGCCAGCTCCTCGCGGCCGTGCCGGGCCGCGCCGCCGGGGTCGCCGCTGTCGGCCAGCGCCATGGCCAGCAGCCGGTACAGCTCCACCTGGCGCAGGATCCGGTAGAGGTAGTAGCGCTCTGACGCCTCCGGCTGGGCGTCGAGGCCGCCGAAGCGGTCGACGGCAAGGCCGGCCAGGGTCCGCATGGCCGCCTCGTCCCCCCGCCGCAGGGCGTCCAGCAGGGCCGCCAGCAGCTGCTCGGAGGGGCCGGGGGGGCTGTGGACATCCCCCGCCCCTTCCTCCCCCACCGCGATAGCCTCCCCCACGGGGGGACCTGGCCCGGTGCCGGGTGGGTGGAGGCCGGCCGCCGCGGGGTCGAGGGCGTCGAGGCCGGTGCCGGGCCAGCCGGGGGTGCCCGGGCCGGAGTACGGCGATGGGGTCAGCGGGAAGCAGACGTCGAACAGCACCGCGAACGGCTGGCGGTCCTCGGGGCGCTTGACCAGGGTGGCGAACAGGGCGGACCGGAACTGGGCCCGGTCGGCCAGGTCCAGGTGGGCCAGGGCGGCGACGGCGTCCAGCACCTCGACCATGGAGACCGGCACCCCTGCCTCGCGGAGCCGGTGGAAGAACTCGAGCAGCGACGTCTCCAGTGACCGGGGGCTCCGCTGGCCGGTGCTTACAATCGGGATCATGGCTGCCTTCCAGCCGACGCTGGCCCCGCCGGGACGTCTGGTCCGGCTCGGGGTCGTGCTCGACGCCCGGGGTCCGGGTGCGCGCCTGGGCGAGGTGGCGCGGATGTGCGACCGGGCCGGGATCGGCGCGGTCTGGTTGGACGATAGCGCCCCCTCAGGAGCGCCACCAGCGGACCCCATGGGCCGCCTGCGGGAGCTGGTCCCGGTGGTGGCCAGGGCCCGCCTCGGGGTCATGCTGGGCGGCCTCGACCGCCCACCGGCCCTCGACGGGCTGCTGGGCGGGCCCGACCAACCGGCGGGTCTTGACGGGTTGCCGGCCGGGCGGCTGGAGCTGACCCTGCTCGGGGGCGCCCGGCCGCACGTTGACCGGCTCCTGGAGCGCTTGGGGGCCGGCGGGCCCCGGCCGACCCTGGCCGTGGAGGTGGGCGACCCCGAGCGGCTGGACCGGGAGCGGCTGACCTGGCTGGCCGGGGTGGCCGACGACGTGCTGGTGGTCGCGGCCGACGTCGACGGGGTGGCCGAGCGGGCCAGGGCGCTGCGGGAGGCGTTCGGGCTGGCCGGCCGCGACCCGGGCAGCCTCGGGGTGGCGGTGCGGCTGCCGGTCTCGATCGGCCGGACGGTGGCCGAGGCCGCGGCCCGCTGGGACGCCGAGCCGGCCTTCGCCGCCCTGGGCCCGCCGGCCCGGGCGGGGGTGTTCGGCACCCTTGAGCACTGCCACGAGCGGGTCATCGCCCTGGCCCACGCCGGCGTCACCGACCTGCGCTGCGTGCTCCCCGGCGCCCCCGACATCCACGACGTGATCGCCCAGGCCACGGCCATGACCGTCGGCACCGTGGCCCAGCTGGCACCGGGCGCGCCCCGCTCCCCGGCGCCGCCCCCGCCCGAGGGCTGGGGCGGCCGCTCCCGGTTCCCCCGACCCTCACCCTGAGGTACGTTTATGCGTGAATGCGGTGTGGTTGCGCACGCAACCTCGCGGCGGAGGGAGTGGTCTGGTTGCCACGGTTCACGACGAAGTTCGGCTCGCTTGACGACTACGAGAAGGGACACGTCGAGGTCATCGACGACGAGCCCCACCACTACGCGTTCTCCAATGTGTTCGAGGTCGCCTCGCGGTCCCGGCCGTACGAGAAGGTCGCGGTCGGTAAGAACCGGCACTACGTGCTGGAGGCGATCCGGGCCGAGGGCACCTCGGACTGGCGGACCTGCGCCCATGACGAGTTCGCCCTGGTCATGGACGGCGAGGTCCGGATCGAGCTGGCCAAGGTGAGCGACGAGCAGGCGCCCGACGCCGCCTCCGAGGGCGACCGGGCCCTCGAAGGCGAGCCCGGCGGCCCGCGTATGGGCGAGATCATCGCCCGTCGCGGCCACATGACCCTGCTCCCCTCCGGTGCCGCCTACCGCTTCCACGCGGAGGTCCCCGGCGTGATCCTGATGCAGACCATCGAGGGCCCCGATACCGTCTTCAAGTGGGCGGAGATCGTCCAGACCACCCCCTAGGGGGAAGGCAGGAGGCAGCACCGTGGCAACCACCGAGGCCGAGGCGACCGTCGAGATCCAGTCCGGCGACCCCAACGAGGCCGGCTACCGGCCCTTCCGGCTGGGCGAGTTCAAGTTCCGCCGCGACGACTACTTCGTCTACATCGACTGGCCCACCGGCAGCCACGTGATGAGCGCCGACGCCTTCCTCAAGGCGCTTCAGCGGGACGTGGCCTGGGACTTCTTCTACGGCATCGTCAACTTCGACGGGGTCATCGGGACCGTCAACCACTACGGCACCGTCGACCTGTTCGCCGGCCGCTACAACGACGGCTACCGCAAGGCCGAGCTCGACCACCTCGAGAACATGCCGACCCCGGCCATTCGCGAGACCTTCAAGGCCATGCTGGACGACTGGACCAACGAGACCTTCGACCCGTTCGCCAGCCCGGACGAGACCGGCTCGGCCTTCGGCCCCAAGAACGGCGACAACCGCAAGGCCATCACCCGCCACCGGGTCGCGGCCGCCCGCATGGTCGGGGTCAAGGGAGACGAGCAGATCCGCAGCGACGACACCGGCCACCCGGTCAACCGCCATTTCACCGACGTCCCCCAGGACGAGCCGGAGATCCGAGCCGAGGAGGGCTTCGAGGACGAGCTGGCCTCGTTCAACCTGTTCGCCTACCTGTCGCGCTCCGACGTGACCTGGAACCCGTCGGTGGTCTCGGTCTGCAAGGACAGCCTGTTCTGCCCCACCACCGAGGAGTACATCCTGCCGATCATCCACGGCAACGACCGGGTCGAGTGGTTCCTGCAGCTGTCGGACGAGATCTACTGGGACGTCGAGGACCGCGACTCCGGCCAGATCCGCTCCAAGGTGGTGATGAAGCCGGGCGACGTCGCCGCCATGCCGGCCGACATCCGCCACCAGGGCTACGCGCCCAAGCGGTCGATGCTGCTGGTCTGGGAGAACGGCGCCGGCGACCTGCCCGAGCTGATCTCCAGCGGCCAGCTGCCGACGTACCCGGTCGAGCTGTAGCGGCGGCGCATGGCGGGCGCGATCGTCGCCGGGCCGACCCGGCTGTTCATCGGGGGCGAGTTCGCCGACGCCGCCGACGGCGCGACCATCCCGGTGACCAGCCCGCACGACGGCAGCCACCTGGCCGACGTCGCCGAGGCCAGGGCGGTCGACGTCGACCGGGCGGTGGCCGCGGCCCGCTCGGCCTTCGGTGCCTGGAGCGCGACCCCGGCCTCTGAGCGGGGACGGCTCCTGCTCAAGCTGGCCGACGCCATCGAGGAGCGGTCGGCCGAGCTGGCCCGGCTGGAGTCGGCCGACACCGGCCACCCGATCCGGGACTCGACCCGCCTGGACGTGCCCAGGACGGCGGCCACCTTCCGCTATTTCGGCGGCATGGCCGACAAGTACGAGGGCTCGGTGGTCCCGGTCGAGCGGGGGTTCCTCAACTACGTGGTCCGCGAGCCCGTCGGGGTGGTCGGCCAGATCGTCCCCTGGAACTTCCCCCTGATGTTCTGCAGCTGGAAGCTGGGGCCGGCCCTGGCCGCCGGCAACACGGTGGTGCTGAAGCCGGCCGAGCTGACCCCGCTGACCTCGCTGCGGGTCGCCGAGCTGATGGCCGAGGTCGGCTTCCCGCCCGGGGTGGTCAACGTCGTCCCCGGCTACGGGCATGTCGCCGGGGCCGCCCTGGCCGCCCACCCTGGCGTGCAGAAGGTGTCGTTCACCGGCTCGACCGAGGTCGGCCGGCGAATCGTCGAGGCCTCGGCCGGCAACCTCAAGCGCCTCCAGCTGGAGCTGGGCGGCAAGGGCGCCAACATCGTCTTCGCCGACGCCGAGCTGGCCAAGGCGGTCAACGGGTCGGCCTTCGCGATCTTCCACAACCAGGGCCAGGCCTGCATCGCCGGGTCCCGTCTCATCCTCGAGGAGCCGATCGCCGAGGAGTTCCAGGAGCGGTTCGTGGAGTTGGCCCGGAGCATCCGGCTGGGCGACCCGCTGGACGAGGCCACCGAGATGGGGCCGCTCACCTCCCCCGAGCACCGCGACCGGGTGCTGGCCTACGTCAAGGTGGCCCGTGACGAGGGTGGCGAGCTCCTGTGCGGCGGCAAGGCCCCCGACGACCCGGCCCTGGCCAGGGGCTGCTATGTGGAGCCGACGGTGGTCAGGGCCGACCCGGGGTCGCGGGTCAACCGCGAAGAGGTGTTCGGCCCGTTCGTGACCGTGACCACCTTCTCCGGCGAGGACGAGGCCCTGGCGGTGGCCAACTCGGGCGACTACGGCCTCGGGGGCGGCCTGTGGACCCGCGACCTGTCCCGGGCCCACCGGATGGCGCGGGCGATCCGCTCGGGCATGGTCTGGGTCAACAGCTACAAGCGGGTCAGCCCGGGCTCGCCGTTCGGCGGGGTCGGCGACTCCGGCTACGGCCGCGAGATGGGCTTCGAGGCGATGCACGGCTACACCGACCCCAAGTCGGTCTGGGTCAACGTCGACGCCGACCTGCCCGTCTGGTACCCGCGCTGATGCTGCACCCGTTGCCCTCCTTCGCCTACGACGCGCTGCCTGGCCGGGTGGTGTTCGGCGTCGGCGCGGTCGAGCACCTGGGCGAGGAGGTCGACCGCCTTGGGGGCAGGCGGGTGCTGGCCATCGCCGGCAAGCGGGCCGTCGACGGCCTGGTGGCGCGGCTCGGCGACCGCTGGGCGGCCAGCTTCACCGACGTCCAGCAGCACGTCCCGGTCGAGGTGGCCGCCCGGGCGGTGGCCGCGGCTGCCGGGGCCGGCGCCGACTGCCTGGTCGCCATGGGCGGCGGGTCGGCCACCGGCATGGCCAAGGCGGTCGCCCTGGAGCACCAGGCCCCGATCCTGGTCGTGCCCACCACCTACGCCGGCTCCGAGGTGACCCCGATCTACGGCCTGACCGGCCCCGAGGGCAAGCGGACCGGCCGCGACCCGCGGGTCCTGCCCAGGACGGTGATCTACGACCCGGCCCTCACCACCGGCCTGCCGGCCGAGGTGACCGGGCCGAGCGGCATGAACGCCCTCGCCCACAGTGTCGAGGCCCTGTACGCGCCCGGGGCCAACCCGCTGACCTCGGCGCTGGCCGAGGAGGGGGCCAGGGTGCTCGCCCGCGGCCTGCCCAGGGCGGTGGCCGACCCGGCCGACCTGGCCGCCCGGTCCGACGCCCTGCTCGGGGCCTGGCTGGCCGGGTCGGCCATGGCCGCCGCCGGGGTCGGCATCCACCATCAGCTCTGCCACCTGCTCGGCGGCGCCTACCGCCTGCCCCACGCCGAGCTGCACGCCGTCGTCCTCCCCCACGCCGTCCACTTCGTCGCCCCGGCCGCCCGCCCCCAGCTGGCCAGGCTGGCCGGCGGCCTCGGGACCGAGGACGTGGCCGGCGGGATCTGGGACCTGGGCCGCGAGCTGGGCGCACCGGCCAGCCTGGCCGAGCTCGGCCTGGCCGAGGCCGAGCTGGACCGGGCCGCCGCCCAGGCCGTGGGCAGAGTCGTCCAGACGCCGCGCCGGGCCGGGGTGAGCGAGCTACGGGCGCTGCTGGAGGCGGCCTGGCAGGGTCGGCGGCCATCCCCAGCCTGATGGGCGCCAACCTGGACCGGCGCCGGTTCGTGCGGCTGGCCGCCCTGTCCGGGGCGGCCGCCCTGGCCGGCTGCGGCACCTCCAGCAGCCTCGGCGACCGCCAGCCGGTCAAGCTCGGCTACGTCTCCCCCCAGAGCGGCCCCCTGTTCGGCTTCGGCGAGGCCGACACCTTCGTGATCGAGGGCGCCAAGCGCGTGTTCAGGGACGGGATCGAGCTGGGCGGGCGTGCCCACCCGGTGGAGATCCTGGTCAGGGACAGCCAGTCCAACCCGGCCCGGGCCGCCGAGGTGGCCCGCGACCTGATCGACCGCGACCAGGTCAGCTTGATGCTGGTCTCCTCAACTCCCGAGACGACCAACCCGGTGGCCGACGCCTGCGAGGCGGCCGGGATGCCCTGTATCTCCACCGTCACCCCCTACCAGACCTGGTACCTGGCCAGGCACCCGGCCCCGAGCTCGGCCAGCCGCACGCCCTACCGGTGGACCTGGCACTTCTACTGGGGCCTCGAGGACATCGTCGAGGTGTTCGCCGACATGTGGGGCCAGGTGGAGAACAACCGGGTCATCGGCGGCCTGTGGCCCGACGACGGCGACGGCCGGGCCTGGGGCAGGCGCTTCCCGGCGGTCCTGCGCAACCAGGGCTACCGGATCGTCGACCTGGGCCGCTACCAGCCCGAGAAGGACAGCTTCGAGCCCGAGATCGAGCGGTTCAAGGCCGAGGGGGTCGACATCGTCACCGGGGTGCCGCTGCCCGCCGACTTCGCCACCTTCTGGAAGCAGGCGGCCGAGCTGGGCTACCGGCCCAAGATCGCCTCGGTCGGCAAGGCCCTGCAGTTCCCGGCGTTCTTCGAGGCCATGGGCACCGCCGCCGGCGTCTCCACCGAGGTCGCCTGGAGCCCCCACCACCCGTTCACCTCCTCGCTGACCGGGGCCAGCGCCGCCCAGCTGGCCAGCGACTACCAGGCGGCCACGGGCAGGCAGTGGATCCAGCCGCTCGGCTTCGTGCATGCCCTGTTCGAGGTCGCCGCCTCGGTGGTCAAGCAGGTCGGCGACCTCGGCGACCGCCAGGCCATGGCCGACGCCATCAAGGCGACCCGGATGGGCACCATCGTCGGCCCGGTCGACTGGACCGGCGCCCAGGCCGAGGTCCCCAACGTCTCACGCACCCCGCTGGTCGGTGGCCAGTGGCACCGGGGCGGGAGCTGGCCGTTCGAGCTGGAGATCGTCTCCAACACCGTCCACCCAGAGATCCCGGCCACCGGCACCCTGCAGCCGGTCGCGGCCCTTCAGGAGCGCTGATGGCCCACCGGTTCGAGGACGTCGACGAGGTGGCCCGGCGTCTGGCCGAGGTCGGCTACCTGACCACCCCGATGATCGCCAACGTCGCCTTCCTGGCCGACCGGCTGGAGAAGCCGGTCCTGGCCGAGGGGCCGGCCGGGGTCGGCAAGACCGAGCTGGCCAAGGCCCTGGCCGCCGCCACCGGGGCCCGGCTGATCCGGCTCCAGTGCTACGAGGGCCTGGACGAGTCCAAGGCTCTGTACGAGTGGAACTACAAGAAGCAGCTGCTGCGCATCCAGGCCGACCGGGCCCAGGACGCCAGCTGGGCCGAGGTCGAGGCCGACATCTTCTCCGAGCCGTTCCTGCTCACCCGGCCCCTGCTGGAGGCCATCCGGGCCGCCGACCCGGTGGTGCTGCTGATCGACGAGGTCGACCGGGTCGAGGTCGAGACCGAGGCGCTGCTGCTCGAGGTGCTGTCCGACTTCCAGGTGTCCATCCCCGAGCTGGGCACCGTCGCCGGCACCCAGCGGCCGCTGATCGTGCTCACCTCCAACGCGACCCGGGAGCTGTCGGAGGCGCTGCGCCGGCGCTGCCTGTACCTGTCCATCGACTACCCGGACGTCGAGCGCGAGCGGGAGATCGTCCGGGCCCGCGTGCCCGAGGTCGACGAGCTCCTGGCCACCCAGATCGCCCAGGTGGTGCGGTCCATCCGCCAGCTCGACCTGAAGAAGGCACCCTCGATCTCGGAGACGATCGACTGGGCCAGGACCCTGCTCCTGCTGGAGCGCCGGACGCTCGACCCCGCGACCGTCGACGACACCCTGCACCTGCTGCTCAAGCACGAGCGTGACATCCAGCGGGCCCGGGCCGAGCTCGCCCGGGGGCCGGTCCTAGGCTGAGGGGCCGGCCTGCCGGCCGGCCCCTCGCTGTCGTACCGGTTGCTACGGGGTGGACACGTTCACCAGCCCGGCCCCGTAGGCGTCGCTGTCGGAGATCCGCGGCCCGCTGTGGTGGCAGAAGCCGATGTCGCAGGGCAGCCCGCTCAGGTCACCCGGCGAGGTGTCGGTCCGCGAGATGGCCCGCGTGTTGTTGTGCACGTTGTCGTTGGCCAGCCGCTTCATCCGGGCGATCAGCGCCCCCGGGTGCTTGCGCAGCGACGGGTGGGCGCTGGCGATCAGGGCCAGCGACCCCACCACCTGCGGCGCGGCCATCGAGGTCCCCTGGATGGTCGAGTAGCACTCGCCCTGGGGGAACCCCGAGCCGGTGGTGAAGGTGAAGCAGGGGATCTCGACTGCCCAGTTGGAGGTGGTGCTGAACACCTCCCAGGCGTTGGTCAGGTCCTCGATGGTGTAGGGGAACCCGGGGGTGCCGCCCCGGTTGTAGTTGGGCAGGTTGAACTTGCGCGCCCCGCCCGGGCCGGCGATGTCGATCCGCGGGCCGTAGTTCGAGAAGTAGCTGAGCTGGTTCTTCGTGCCGGGACCGGCCGCCTGGTGGGGGTCGCTGGCCGGCTTGCAGGTGGCGTTGAAGTCCGGCGGGACGGGCGGGTCGGCGTCGGGGTCGCCCGGGTCGCCGGTGGTGCCCGGCGGGCAGCTGGCCGACGAGGGGACGACGACCCGGTTGGTCGCGGACACGTCGACCGCGCCAGGCGCCCCAGCGGGGAGCTCAACCGTGCCGAAGGGGTCGGGCCAGTCCTCGGCGGTGTCGCCGGGGGTGGAGAGCTGGCCGTGGCGGATGACCAGGCCGCCGGCGCCGATGCGGGAGGCCTCGTTGCCGGCCGAGCCGACGATGATCGTGCCCTTGCTGCGGGCATAGGCGAT
>JASLIH010000237.1 GCA_030152105.1 Actinomycetes bacterium | reverse complement strand
CTCGGGACGGAGCTAGCAGGGTACCGCGTGGGTACAAGGAGGACGATCGAGCAGCTGAAGCGCCTCGTGCAGGCGGTCGACGACGTCCAGCAGCGGGACGGTCAGCCACAGCCGGCTGCGGGGCAGCGGGGCGGCCCTGGTCGTCGGGCTGGCCCTGACCCTGTGGGGCGGGCTGGGGGTGGCCGAGACGGCCCAGTCGGCCATGAACGGCATCTGGAACGTCCCCCGCCGGCGCTACCCGAGCTTCCTCCTGCGCCGCCTGCGCGGCCTGGCCTGGCTGGTCATCCTGGGAGGCGGGCTCCTGCTGGCCAGCGTGGTCTCGGGGGTCGCGGCCGCCGCCGACACCGCCTGGTCGAGGGCGGCCGGGGTGGCCGCCTCGACGCTGGTCAACATGCTGCTGTTCCTGATCGGGTTCCGGGTCCTGACGGTCCGCAACGTCTCGCTGCGGACGCTGCTGCCCGGGGCGGTGCTGGCCGCCATCGCCTGGGCGCTGCTCCAGTGGCTGGGCGGCTGGTACGTGGCCCGCCAGCTCAGCCGGGCGAGCGCCACCTACGGCGCCTTCGCCCTGGTCATCGGCCTGCTGTCGTGGCTGTACCTGGCCTCGACGGTGACCCTGCTGGCGGCCGAGCTGAACGTGGTCCGGAGCCGGCGGCTGTGGCCCCGGAGCCTGGCCCCGCCGCCGCTGGGCGGGCCCGACGAGCGGGCCCTCGAGGGCCTGGCCAAGCAGGAGGAGCGCCTGCCCGACCAGCGGGTCGAGGTGAGCTTCGACGGCGACGCTGAGGCCGGCGGGGCGGCGGCGGGGGAGCGGCCGGCCGGGCGGGGGCCGCCGGCTCAGACCGGGTAGTCGCGGGCCTCGGCGAGCACGACCTCGCCCCCGACCTCGGCGGTGCCGTCGGGCCCGGGCCGGGCCCGCAGCAGCGACCCGGCGCCCTGGCGGATCGTCACCGGACGGCCGAGCTGGCTGACCAGGCGGACAGCGGCGGCGCCGGTGGCCTCGTCCTCGGCGATGCCATAGCGGGGCGCGAACACCCTCGACCTGACCAGCCCGGCGGCCTCGTCCTCCCAGGCCCAGCAGTCGGCGAAGTCGAGCCCGTCGGGGCCGCCGTCGAGCGCGTCCACCTGCTCGGGCCCGGCCAGCTGGCGCAAGCTCATCTCCGGGGCCCACTCGGCCCGCCCGCGGATCCAGGTCACCCCGTCGGTGTCGAGGAAGGTCGGGACCTCGCCGGCGGGCGGCCGCAGCACGGCCACGGCGGTCCGCTCCCGGGCCAGCAGCCAGCTGGTCCCGACCAGCGGATGGCCGGCGAACGGGAGCTCGGCGGCCGGGGTGAAGATCCGCACCGCGCCCGCGGAGCAGTCGTCGACGAACACGGTCTCGCTGAAGCCGAGGTCGGTGGCGATCGCCTGGCGGCGCCCCTCGGGCACGGCCGCCCCGTCCAGGAACACCCCGAGCGGGTTCCCGCCCGTCCCCTCGGGAGCGACGAACACCCGCAGCACATGCAGCTCGGCCATGGCCGTAGGCTACCGATGCGGTGGAGAATGCGCAGCGGAGGGAGGTGCCGATGAGCGGGTTCGTGTCACGTGGGTTCAAGGGCCGGCGCCGGCCGGCCGAGCAGGCGACCAGGCTCCCGCCGGGCCAGTACGCCGAGCGCGGGTTCCCGGTCCTGAGCGCCGGGCCGACTCCCCGGGTCGACCTGGCCGACTGGCGGCTGAAGGTCGAGGGGCTGGTGGCCAGGCCCCAGGAATGGACCTGGAAGGAGGCCCAGGCGCTGCCCGCCTCCAGCTTCGAGGGCGACATCCACTGCGTGACCCGCTGGAGCAAGCTCGGCACCAGCTTCGGCGGGGTCTCGGTCGACACCCTGCTGGAGGCGGCCGAGCCACTGCCCGAGGCCAGCCACGCGGTCGCCTTCTGCTACGGCGGCTACACCACCAACCTGCCCCTTGACGACCTCCAGGGCGGCAAGGCGTGGGTGGTGTGGGAGCACGAGGACGCGCCGCTGCCGGCCGAGCACGGCGGGCCGGCCCGGCTGCTCGTGCCCCACCTGTACTTCTGGAAGAGCGCCAAGTGGCTGGCCGGGCTGCGCCTGCTCGACCACGACGCGCCCGGCTTCTGGGAGTCGCTCGGGTACCACAACCACGGCGACCCCTGGCGGGAGGAGCGGTATTGGGGCGACTGAGCTGGCGGCTGGCCGACGTCGTCGAGGTCCGGCCCGAGACCGGCCGGGTCGTCACCCTGGCCCTTGCGGTGCCCGACTGGGACGGGCACCGGCCCGGCCAGCACGTCGACGTGCGCCTCACCGCCGAGGACGGCTACCAGGCCGAGCGGGCCTACTCGATCGCCTCGGCGCCCGACGGCTCGCGGGTCGAGCTGGCCGTCGAGCGCCTGGAGGACGGCGAGGTCTCGCCGTACCTGGCCGGGGAGCTGCGCAAGGGCGACCAGCTGGAGCTGCGCGGGCCCGTCGGCGGCTACTTCGTCTGGGAGCCGGACCGGGGCGGGCCGCTGCTGCTGGTCGGTGGCGGGTCGGGGGTGGTGCCGCTGATGGCCATGCTGCGCCAGCGGGCGGCCGACGGCAGCAATGTTCCGGCCCGCCTGCTGTACTCCTCTCGCGACCTGGGGGACGTGATCTTCCGCGAGGAGCTGGAGCGGCTGGAGGCGGCCGGCGACGGCCTGACCGTCACCTACGCCCTGACCAGGGCTCAGCCGGCCGGCTGGACCGGGTACGCCCGGCGCGTCGACGCCGTCATGCTGGAGGAGGTCGGCTGGCCGCCCGGCGAGCGCCCGCTGGCCTATGTGTGCGGCCCGACCCGGCTGGTCGAAGCCGTCGCCGGCCACCTGGTCGCGCTCGGCCACGACCCGTCGCGGGTCAGGACGGAACGCTTCGGACCAACGGGGGTGCCATGACGATGGACGAGACCGACCTTCGCCTGGACGGCAACGGCGTGGCCGGGATGCTGGCCGAGGTGTTCGGCTTCGAGATGACCGTCTGCTGGGGCTGCTGCGCCGGCTGCGGGGCCAGCAACCAGCTCGGCGCCATGCTCGTCTACGCCCACGGCATGGGCGCCGTCGCCTGCTGCCCGGCCTGCGGCCAGCACCTGCTGCGCATCGCCCGCGGGGAGGGCCGCTGGTGGCTCGACCTGCGCGGGCTGGCCTGGCTGCAGCTGGACGAGCAGGCCCGGATGCCCGGCTGATGGCGCTGCGGTTCGGGGTGCTCGGGACCGGCTACTGGGCCCAGGAGACCCACGCCAGCATGCTCGCCGCCTCCGACGACGCCGAGCTGGTCGCCATCTGGGGCCGCGACCCGGCCAAGACCGAGGCGGCGGCCGGGCGCTTCCGGATCGCCGGCTTCACCGACCTGGACCGGCTGCTGGCCGAGGTGGACGCGGTCGCCATCGCCGTCCCCCCGGACGTCCAGGCCGAGCTGGCCGTGCGGGCGGCCGCCGCCGAGCGCCACCTGCTGCTCGACAAGCCGCTGGCCCTGTCGCTGGACGGGGCCGACCGGGTGGCCGAGGCGGTGGCGGCCGGCGGGGTCGCCTCGCTGATCTTCTTCACCCTGCGCTTCCTGCCCGAGCTGGCCGCCTGGGTCGAGGCCGCCGGGGCGGTGGGGGACTGGCAGGGCGGCGACGGGGCCTGGCTGGGGTCGGTGTTCACCGAGCCCGACAGCCCCTTCGCCGGGTCGCCCTGGCGGCGGGACAAGGGCGCCCTGTGGGATCTCAGCCCCCATGTGCTGTCCCTGGCCCTGCCCGTGCTCGGCCCGGTCGAGCGGGTGACCGCCGGCACCGGCTACGGCGACACCGTGCACCTGGTCCTCGGCCACGCCGGCGGCGCCTCCAGCACCCTGACCATGAGCCAGACCGTCCCGGTGGCCGCCACCCACGTCGGCCTCCAGGTCTGGGGGCCCGAGGGCCGCTCGGCCACCCCGCCGTTCGAGCTCGCCCACACCGACGCCATGGGCGAGGCCATCCGCCAGCTCACGGCCATGGTCGCCGCCGGCGCGACCGCCCACCCCTGCGACGTGCGCCTCGGCCGCGACATCGTGGCCGTCCTGGAGGCGGCCGAGCGGTTCCTGTCCGCCGCCCCCGCGACCCGGGCCGCCGCCGTCGCCGGCTAGGACGGCGGCGCCGAGGCGGCGGCGTCGCGTCCGCGGAGCCGGAACCCGAGGTAGCTGGCGGCGACGACCGGCAGGACGAACGGGGCCGCGACCAGGACAACCGCCATCAGGCTCGTCTCCGAAGGCCCCAGTGGCGCCGATCCCACCGCTCTTGAGCCTCCGGCCGAGGTCATGACGGTCCCCAGCCCGGCCAGCACCCAGCTCATCCCGCCGAGGGTGCCGATCAGCTTGTCGCGGGTGGTCCACAGCCGCGACAGCCACACCAGCACCACCCCCACGACCCACCCGGCGAACGGGATCACCAGCAGCACGATGGCGATCACCTCGAGCCATGGGGTGGCCGGCCGGACCGGCGGGCGCTGGACGCCGACGCGCTCGCGGGCCTCGGCGGCGATGTCGGCCGGGTCGCCGAGGCGTTCCAGCACGGTGCGGACGCCGGCCTCGGTCTCGGGGTCGAGCGCGGCCCGGGCGGCGGCGATGTGCTCGCCGACCTCGTCGAGCAGCTCCTGGCGGCGGTTGGCCGGCAGGTCGCGGAGCTCGCCCTCCAGGTCCTGGAGGTAGCGGAGGACCAGGGCGTCGACCTCGGTGGTCATGGGCTGCCTCCTTGTCGCAGCAGGTGGTCGACCGCGTCGGTGAAGCGGTCCCACTCGGTGGTGAACAGGGCCAGGGCCCGCCGCCCCTCGCTGGTGAGCTGGTAGTAGCGCCGGGGCGGCCCGCTGGGCGACTCGTGCCAGGTGGTGGTGACCAGCCCGTCGCGGCGCAGCCGGCTGAGCAGGGGATAGATGGTCCCCTCGCTGGTGACCAGGGCGGGACGGGACGCGACAGGACGGCGTGTGGCCGGGCTCAGGCGTCCTGGACCTGGATGGTGAACTCGGCGGTGAAGCTGCCGCCCTCCTCGACCAGGGGGGTGGTCCCGGCGGCGAGGGCGGCGGTGGGGCCGGTCATCGGCTCGAGGCAGACGAACTCG
>JASLIH010000178.1 GCA_030152105.1 Actinomycetes bacterium | reverse complement strand
AGGGTGCCGTCGCGGTTGGCCTCGATGCCGTTGCCGGCGACCCCGCCGGTGGCCAGGACCAACTCCTGACAGCGGGTGGCCAGGACCCGGGAGGCGCCCTCGCTGCGGACGGCGGTAACCCGGTCGCCCTCGCGCTCCACCCCGACCGCCGGGAAACCGAACTGCCAGCGCACACCGAGGGCCTCGAGCCGGGCCCGGTAGGCGGCGAACAGGCGCAGCCCGGGGATCGAGGGCGGGGCGGTGGCCGCTTCGACCAGCGGCGCCCCGACCAGCGCCTGGAGGTCGGCCCAGGGCTCGTGGCCACGGTTCAGCCCCAGCACCGCCGGGACCACCACCAACTCGGCCCCAGCGGCCGCCCTGGCCAGCCCGGGGGCGAGCCGACGCCGGAACCCGGCGTCGTCGATCGCCCTGGCCAGCTCGACCGCGGTGAAGTAGCGGTCGTGGTCCCACGCGGGCAGCGGGGCACTCGCCGGGGTCGCGTCAATCCCGGCGCTCCGCAGCCGGGTCGCGCACAGGGCCGGCGAGAAGTCCCGAAACCCGGCGAAACTCACCACCGCCACCCGGCCCTGTGGATGACCCGGAACGCCGCCATTCGCCGTCGCGCTACGCTCCCCCACCGGGGGGGCCGACGCGGCGGCCGTGGGTTCCGCCGTGCCCGCCGGCGGCCCGGCGGCTGGTTCGGGGAGTAGGCAGGTGGTGCGCAGGGTGCCGAAGGCGGTGAGCTGGGCGCGGTTGCGCTCCAGGTCGCCGATGTGGGTCAGGCCGGCGGCGGCGGCGAACTTGGCGAACCAGTCCACGCCGTCGCGGACCGCGGCTTTGCCGACCAGGTGGTAGGGGTGGCCCTCGGGGAGGCGGTCGATGGCCTCCAGTGGCTGGTCGACTGGTCCGCCGCCGACCCGGCCGAGCACGTCGACCGCCCCGGCCCCCCAGTGGGTGAAGCCGTTGCCGCGGGCCAGCACCAGCACCTGGCGGCCGGCCTCGGCCAGCCGGGTGGCGGTGGCCAGCCCGGCCGGCCCGGCACCGACCACGACCACGTCGGCCCGCATCAGCCCTCACCCGCCCGCGCCGACGGTGCCGCCGCCTCGTCGGGCACGCCCTCGCCGTGGAGATCGAAGATGCCCCGGTAGATGGCGTGGTTGAGCAGGGCCTGGCGGGCCTGGTCGCCCCAGATGGTCGACCGCTGCCCGCGCCAGCGCTCCTCCAGGAACCGCTCCAGCCCGGTCACCACGTCCGGGCCACCGTCCGCGGCCGTCCCCGACCCGTTGCCGGTGGGTCGGGCGTCGGCCAGCATGCCGGCGGCTCGCCAGGCGCAGAAGGCGGCCTGGCAGGGGCCGTAGCCGAGGCGGACTTTGCGGCGCAGGTCCTCCAGCTCGGTCAGCCCGGAGGCGATCGCGTCCCGGACCTGGCCCCGGGTGACCAGCTCGCATTCGCAGATCAGCTCGCCGTAGGCCTGGTCGCGCTCGACCCGGGCGAACGGCTCGGCCACCTGGTGGGTGCCGTGGTCGGCGCCCGGGAGGACCTCGGTGGCGGTCCGGCACGGCTCGGTGACCTCCATCCGCTCGGCCAGCCGGTCGACCACCGCCTCGGCCATCTGCCGGCAGGTGGTCAGCTTGCCGCCGACGATGCTGTACATGTTGTCGAGCCCGTCCAGCCTGGGGTGGTCGACCACGGTGAAGGTCCGGCTGACCTCCCGGGTGTCGCCGCCGCCACCGCCACCGTCCGCCGGTGGCTCGGCCACATACAGCGGCCGCGACCCGGCGAAGGCGCGCAGCACCCGGCCCGAGGCGATCGCCGGGACCATCTGGGCGCACATGTCGATCATGCGGTCGACGTCGGCCGGCGGGACCGAGATGTCGTCGGCGCTGGCCACCTGCTCCGAGGTGGTGCCGAGGATGGCCACCTCGTGCTGGGGCACGATGATGTCGCCGTCGGCCGGCTTGCGGCAGGCGTTGATCACCCCCCGGACATACCGGCTGGCCATCACCACCATCACGCCCTTGCCGGCGATCATGGTCAGGGGCACCCCGGCCATCTTGCCGACATCGCCCGCCCAGGCGCCGGCGGCGTTGACCACCCACTGGCAGCCGATCGTTCGGTCCTCGCCGGCCACGGCGTCATGCACCCGGACCGCGGTGATCCGGTCGTCGGTCCGCTCCATCCCCACGATCGGGTGGCGGACCAGCACCTTGCAGCCCCTGGCCTCGGCGTCGGCGGCCATCGAGCGCAGCAGCGACCAGGAGTCGATGCCGCCGTCGGGCACGGCGAAGGCGAGCTTGACGTCGGGGGCGAGCAGCGGCTCGCGCCGGTGGGAGGCCGCCGGGGACAGCTCCTCGGTGGGGATCCCGGACGCCCGGCAGCCCTCGACGAACTGCCCGGCGTAGGCCTCGTCGTCCCCTGGCAGGAGCACGAACAGGCCGCCGATGTCCTCGATGGTGTGGGGGGCGATGCGGCGCAGGGTGGTGTTCTCCTCGATGCACTCCCTGGCCGACTCCTGGTCACGGACCGCGTAGCGGGCCCCGGAGTGGAGCAGGCCGTGCCAGCGGCCCGAGGTCCCGGTGCCGAGGTCGAACCGCTCGACCAGCACCGCATGCACGCCCCGAAGGGCCAGGTCGCGCAGGACGGCCACGCCGGTGACCCCGCCGCCGACCACTACGACGTCGGTTTCCATTAGATGCGTCAAGGGCTCCGCTCCCGTTCACGGCCGGATGGGGGCTCGAACAACGAGTTCGTGGTCTCGGGCGGCTCCTCGGAGGCCTCCGGAGCCTCGGCGGCGAGCTTGGGCAGGGGCCGCTGGACCAGGCCCCGGCTCACGTACCAGCGGACGGTGGCCTCCATGGCCTGGCGCAGTGGGGTGTAGCGCAGGCCGAGCTCGCGGGTGGCCCGGGAGCCATCGTAGAGGTGGGGGTGCCCGAGGGTGCGGACCGACTCGCGGCACAGCTTGGGCTGGCGGCCACGGACCCGGGCGACGGTCTCGGCCACGCCCGCCACCCCCATGGCCACCGGCAGCGGCAGGGTACGGGGCCGGTCGGCCAGACCGGCGATGACAGCGATCAGGTCGATGGCCTCGGAGTTGGTCAGCGTGTCGGTGTTGAGCACGTAGCGGTGGCCGGGCCGGCCCTTGGCCTCGGCCAGCAGGTGGCCGTTGACGCAGTCGACGGTGTAGCAGATCCCGAACCGGGCGGGCAGGTCGAACGGCAGCCGACCGTTCAGGTAGCCGATGAACACCGCCGCCGTCCCGGTGGTCCGCCCCGGGCCCTGCACCGAGCTGGGGTTGACGACCACCACCTCGACCGCGTCGTAGCCGAGGGCGATCTGCTCGCCCTCGAACTTGGAGCGGGCGTAGTGGGAGGTGAACTCCGCCGGCGGACCGGTCGTCTCGTCCAGGAAGGTGCTGCCGTCCCCACCGAGGGTGGCCGCCGAGCTGGTGTGGACGACCCGCCGCACCCCGGCCCGCCGGGCCGCCTCCAGCATCCGCCGGGTGCCCTCGACGTTGACCCGGTAGAGGGGGCTGGGGTCGGCCAGGCAGAGCTGGTTGACGCCGGCCACGTGGTAGACGACCTCGCAGCCGTCGGCCGCCCGGACCAGGGACTCCTCGTCGTCGAGGTGGCCGACGGCCAGCTCGACCCGGGGGTCGGGCAGCCGCTCGCGGTCCCCCAGGTGACGGACCAGGGCCCGAACCGGTCGTCCCTCGGCCACCAGCCGGGACGCAAGCAGGCCGCCGACGAACCCGGTGGCGCCGGTGATCAAGGTCCGCTCAGTCATCGGGACACCCCATTCGGGTTTCCCCAAACCCTTCCGTCGCTCATCGTCCCGCCCGTATCAGGTCGCCGAAGCGCGCGAAGTAGTCGACGGCCGAGGCGGCGCTGACCACGGCCACTGCCAGCATGGCCCATTCGTCCAGCCAGAGCGAACCCAGCCGGACCTGCGGTCGCAGGATGGCCAGGGTGATCCCGATCACCTGGACGTTGAACTTGATCTTGCCCCAGATGCTGGCCGAGATGACCACGTTGGAGGCGGCCGCGATGGCCCGCAGGCCCAGCACCGCGATCTCCCGGGCGATCACTACGAACGCGATCCAGACGTTGACCCGGTCCAGCGCCATCAGGCCGAGCAGGGCCCCGACGACCAGCAGCTTGTCGGCGGTGGTGTCGAGGAAGTTCCCGAGCATGGTGGTCTGCTGCCAGCGCCTGGCCAGGTAGCCGTCCACGAAGTCGGTGAACGACGCGATCAGGAACACGATCGTGGCCAGCACCGCCGCCCGCTCGATCCGTCCTTCCGCGACCAGCAGCCACAGCAGCACCGGAATCAGCGCGATGCGCAGCAAGGTGATGCGGGTGGAGAGCGTCAGCGTCCCCATCGATCCCCCTCGCAGCGGTCAGGAGGTCCTGTGCTCCCTCCTATCCTACGGGCTCTCACCCCGTCTTCCCAGGTCGAGCGCTGTTGAGAAATGTGTACAGCCCCGCCCACTGGGCGACGTCGAGGTCGGCCGGGCGGGCGTCCAGCGGGAAATCCAGGTCGCGGGCCAGGCGCCGCAGCTGCCGGTAGCTGAACGGCGGGACCAGGGCACGGCGCAGTGGCAGCCCGGGATGACGGAAGGCCGAACCCATCAGGGCGGTGAAGCGTCGGTGCCCGCCCACCGGGACCAACGGCGGCCGGCGACGGCGGGCGACCAGCACCGCCGCCCCGACCCGGGGCCGGGGCCGGAAGCTGGAGGGTCCGAGGCGGCGGCCGGTCGTCAGGTCATACCAGGCCCCCCAGGCGATCGTCTCCGCTGTCCCGGGCCGCCGGGCCGCGTACCGCCGGGCCGCCTGCTCCTGGACCACCAGGTCGGCCCGCTCCAGCCGAGTCCGCGGGTCGCCGAGCAGCCGCCGCAGGACCGCCGCCGTCGACCCGAACGGCAGGTTGGCCACCACCCGGAACGGCCGCCGCGGCGGCGGCAGAGCCAGCGCGTCGGCCGTCACCACCCGGACATTGCCGAACCCGGCCAGCCGCGCCCGCGCTCGCTCGGCCAGCCGCGGGTCGAACTCGACCGCCACCACCCGCCCAGCCCGCCGCGCCAGCGCCTCGGTCAGCACCCCGGTCCCGGCCCCGATCTCGACCACCAGGTCCCCGGCACCGACCCCGGCCTGCTCGACCAGCTCAGCCGCCAGCCACCCTCCGGCCAGAAAATGCTGCCCGAGCTCGGCACGCCTGCGCGCACCCCCGGACACGGAAGACCACCATGCTCATACCCCCAGCCAACCTCGCCCAGGCCGCTGCGGCAAGCGAATTGTTCGCGGTGAGGGTCGGGGGACCTGGTGGAGGCCGGCGTGTGGTTCGGAATCGGAACTGGTTGGGCCCATGCACGCACCCGGCACTGGGGTCGTTGCCAATCCGTTTCCGGCCGGAGGGGATCGGGCCTCGTGGGCTTTCCTGGCACGGTGGGTCGGGGTTGTTTGCGCCCCATGCGCTCGCCTGGCTCGTGGGTCGGGGGCGTACGGGTCCACAGCGATCGCCTGGCACGGTGGGCAGTGGTGGATCACCGCTCTGCCGGGCCAGCTCAGGCGGCGGTGGGATGTCGTTGTCGCTGTGGCCGCTGGGACCGGTGGGGTGGGGTGGCGGGCAGGCGGCCATCAGAGTGGCGGGCCAGCCGCCAACCCCCCTCATGGACCGCCCGATGATGCGCCCGGCACACCAACGCCAGGTTGGCCAGATCGGTCGGGCCACCATGCAGCCAGTGCCGCAGATGATGCGCCTCACCCCAGGCCAGCGGCCGCGAACAGCCAGGGAACACACAGCCACCATCACGCACCGCCAGGACGGTCCGTTGGGCGGCCCAACGACCCGGCTGGCCCGGCCCACCTCCAACGGCTGGGTCGGCGCACCCCCAAGACCGGGGGTAACCACGCCACCGCGGCCCGCAGCCGCACCGCCAAGCCCTCGTCGCCGCCGCTGGGGCCGTGGTCGCCGGGGGGCTGGCGGGTGACCAGGACCCGGGTCAGCACACCATCACAGGCCAGCCGCCGGTCGGCCTGCGACGCCAGCGGCCCCGCCCCGCCAACACCTCCCCGCCCACCACGCTCGAACGGCCGAGGAGGCTGTCCAGGTCCACCAGCACCGTCAACTGCGGCCGCACCCCACCAGCCTGGGGCAGCCCCCCACCCTCCAGGCTGCGGCCGGCCAACTCGGCCAGCGCATCAGCCCGGCGCTGACCACCACGACGGGCATCATCGGCATCGGCCGGGCCGGCCAACGACGCCAACGCCGCCACCACCACCTGACCCGCCTCGGGCTCCAACCACCCATCAACCGCGACCATCCCCTCCAGCGTCGGGGCCAGCCACACCCCCCGCCGCCCAGACCGCACCTCGGTGTGGCGGTCAGGCGCCGTCCGGGTCAGCGACCAGACACAGATAGCCCAGGACCCGCCGCAGCCGCGGCGGATCCAGCCCAGCGGCCGCCTCCACCAACACCGGCTCAGCCGCCACCGTCACATCCTCGGGCAACTCCTGGGTGCCATGGCCAACACCCGAGCATGGGCCACCGAGAGCTCCCCACCCGTCAACGCCGCGGCGGTGGCCGCCAGCGGACCCCCGAACAAGGCCCGGGCGGTCCGCCCGCTGCTGGCCGCGGCCCCGGCACCCAGCCGCAACCGGGTCCGCAACCAGGCCGCGGTCGAGCCAACCCGCTGG
>JASLIH010000174.1 GCA_030152105.1 Actinomycetes bacterium | reverse complement strand
AACTGGGGGTTGGTGCCCACGCCGGCTTCCCGCTGCCAGCCCCCCACCCGCACCCGGGCGCCCCGCCGCGGTGGGGGGCCGGCGCCCAAGGCGGCCGCCAGCCGCTCTGCCAGCGCCCGCGCTCGGCTCAGCGACAGGACGGCCCGCAGCACCTCGCCATACAGCGGGTGGGCGAGCCGGGCGAGCACGCGGCGGCCCGATCGCTCCAGCACCAGCGGGCCGCCGTCCTCGGCCGCCTGGACCGCGTCCCTGCCGACCAGCCGTTCCAGGACACCGACCCCCAACGGCTCACCCCACGCAACTAGCTCGACGGCATCCCTGGCCGCCTCCTCGTCCAGCGTGGACAGGCGGGCCTGGACCAGCTCGGCCAGGCGCGTCGCACCCGCCAGCTTGCCCCTCCAGCGCCACACCTTGTCCACCTGGCGCAGCGCGCCGCTCTCCAGCCCGCCGAGAACCAGCTCGCGCAGGTACAGCGGGTTGCCGCCGGTGATCCGGAGCACTTGCTCCTTGGTCACGCCGTCGACCGGCCCGCCGAGGGCGCGCTCAAGCAGCTCGGCGGCCGCCGACGATGGCAGCGCCGACAGGTCCAGGCGGCGGGCCAGGCCATCCTTCCAGAGCGCGATCACCGGGTCGGGGGCCGGCTCACCGGTCCGCACGGTGGCGACCACCACGGCCAGGCCCCGGAACGCGAGCTGGTGCACCAGCGCGGCCGAGGCGTCATCCAGCTGGTGGGCGTCGTCGACCGCCAGCAGCAGCGGCCGCCCACCAGACCGCTCGGCGAGCAGCTCGGCGGCCCGGCGGAGGGTTTCGAGGCGATCGTCACCGAGGCGCTCGGCCGGGGGCAGCAGGTGGGAGACGACCCCGAACGGGATCGAAGCGGCCGCCCGGGTTGCCGCCAGCCACTCGACCTCCCACCCGGCCGCCTCCGCCCGGGCCAGGGCTTCCCGGGCCAGCCTGGTCTTACCGACCCCGGCTTCACCGGCGAGCACCACACCGCCGGCCGGGGTGTCGGCAAGGACGGCAGACAGCACCTCGACCTCGACCCGGCGCCCCACCAGCGGCCACGTGACGTCCACCCAGGCCTCCTATGCCGACCGGACCGGCCAATAGAGTAATCAACTACTCAAGACGGGGCAGCCGCCTGGGAATAGCGTCCGGGCACGAAACCGGGGGCGTCCGCTCCGGTTTCCCGACGTGCTCACGGCGGTGGAGGTTCCTCACGCCGCGAGCCGTGTTCGGTCCCGGGGGGTGGCGCCGGGCGGCTTCGGGGGGTCGCCGCCCGGTTCCGACCCTGCCGGCCTGCGGCCCCATGCCCCTCTGCCGACAGAGCCGATGCCGAGGTCGTGAACTCGACGGGAACGATGCCCTGGTCCCGGGGCCTCAGCATCTGCCTGGTTCAGCGGTTCGCCCCGGCTGCCAATGAAGACAGTGATCGCTGTTCCGGCCGGAAGGATCTGTCCCGCCGCGGGCCGCGGCCCGACCCGCTCGCTGGACCTGACGGGAGCGGCACTGTTGCATCTGGCGACCACTCAAACCGGCGTCCTCCACCAGAGTCCCTGAACGCCATCGGCGATGCCCAGGATTGATCTCTTGAGCACTTCTGGCAGCCGTCTGGACGGGAAGCGGCTCCACGTTGCTACCCGCCAACCGCACCTTCGGGCCAGATGCAACAGTGCCCCGGTGGGAACGGTGAGCGGTTCTCATGGCCGCAATCTCACCGCCCAGACTGCCCCACGACCAATGCAACAGAGCCGGTCGGACCATAACCGCCACCACGCCGGCCGACCCCGCTGCCGCCACCCGCCTGGTCGGCCGCGAACCTCCCGTCGTTGACATGGCTGCGTCGCTGGCGAGAGTCTAGCTGTGGGACTGCAGCGGCCACGCACGCTGACCAGGAGGGGTATCCGGTGACCGACAGGATGTCCATGACCAGCGACGAGCTGCCGCCCGAGATCAATACCAACGTGCCGCAGACGGCCCGGATCTGGAACTACTGGCTGGGCGGCAAGGACAACTTCCCCGTCGACCGCCAGGTCGGCGATCAGATTCTCGAGGCCTTCCCGGCGATCGTCGAGAACGCTCGCGCGTCCCGGGCCTTCCTCGCCCGTGCGGTCCGGTACCTGGCCGGTGAGGCGGGCATCCGACAGTTCCTCGACATCGGCACCGGCCTGGTCACGGCCAACAGCACCCACCAAGTCGCCCAGACGGTGGCGCCGGAGTGCCGCATCGTCTATGTCGACAACGATCCCATCGTCCTGACGCACGCCCGTGCCTTGCTGACCAGCAGCCCCGAGGGCGCCACCACCTACATCGACGCCGACCTGCGCGACCCGGACTCGATCCTGCAGCAAGCCGCCCGGACGCTGGACTTCACCCAGCCGATCGCGATCATGCTGATGGGAATCCTGGGGCACATCGCCGATGACAACGAGGCCAGGTCGATCGTCAAGCGGCTTGTGGATGCCGTGGGTTCCGGCAGCTACTTGGCGACGACTGACGGCATCGACACGAGCGAGGAGGTCGTGGAGGCCGCACGCATCTGGAACCAGTCCGCCAACCCGACCTACCACCTCCGCAGCCCTGATCGGTTCGCTCGTTTCTTCGACGGTCTCGAGCTGGTGGAGCCCGGCGTCG
>JASLIH010000164.1 GCA_030152105.1 Actinomycetes bacterium | reverse complement strand
GGCCGACGCCCTCGGGGTCACCCCCGACGACGTCGAGGTGCTGCACGGCGACACCTCGGTGGCGACCTGGGGGCTGGACTCCTACGGCAGCCGCAGCCTGTCGGTCGGGGGCGTGACCATCCAGAAGGCGGCCGAGCGGGTGCGGGAGAAGGCCAGGGTGCTGGCCGCCCACGAGCTCGAGGTGGCCGAGGACGACCTCGAGTGGACCGACGGCAAGTGGCAGGTCAAGGGCGCTCCCGACCGGGCCAAGACCGTCCCCGAGCTGGCCTTCTCGTCCTGGGCGGCCCACAGCCTGCCCGAGGGCGTCGACCCGATCCTGGAGGGCAGCGCCGCCTTCGACCCGCCCAACTGGACCTTCCCGTCCGGGACCCACATCTGCGTGGTCGAGGTCGACCCGGAGACCGGGTCGACCCGGATCGACAAGTACGTGGCCGTGGACGACTGCGGCAACATCGTCAACCCGCTGATCGTCGACGGCCAGGTGATGGGCGGGGTGGCCCAGGGCATCGCCGAGGCGCTGTACGAGGAGGCGCTCTACGACGAGAACGGCACCCTGCTGACCGGCAACATGTCCACCTACCGGATCCCGTCCGCGGCCGAGCTGCCCGGCTACACCCTGGACAAGACCGTGACCCCCTCCAGCACCAACCCGATGGGGGTCAAGGGCATCGGCGAGACCGGCACCATCGCGGCCCCGCCGGCGGTGATGAACGCCGTCGCCGACGCGCTGCGCTTCGTCGGGGTCGAGTTCATCGACAAGCCGGCCTCGGCCGAGAAGATCTGGCGGGTCGTCCAGGAGGCGCAGGGCCGGGCCCCGGCCGAGCGGACACCCGAGGGCGGCGGCACCGGCGCGGCCAGCATGACCCCAGATATGACCCCCGAAGAGGAAGGAGGGGTGGCGTGATCCCGGCAGCGTTCGACTACGAGGTCGCCTCCTCCGCCGACCATGCCGTCAGCCTTCTCGGCGAGCACGGCGAGGACGCCAAGCTGCTCGCCGGCGGCCACTCGCTGCTGCCGCTGATGCGGCTGCGCCTGGCCGCCCCGTCGGTGCTGGTCGACATCGGCCGCATCGGGGACCTCAACTACATCCGCGACGGCGGCGACCACATCGCCGTCGGCGCCCTGACCACCATGGAGGATGCCCACTTCTCGGAGCTGCTCCTGCGCGACTGCCCGATCCTGGCCCACACCGCCGGCGAGGTCGGGGACCCGCAGGTGCGCCACCGGGGCACCGTGGGCGGCACGGTGGCCCACGCCGACCCCGCCTCCGACATCCCGACCGTGCTGCTCGCCCTCGACGCGACATTGGTCGTCAAGGGGCCGGGCGGGGAGCGGACGGTGCCGGCGAGTGAGTTCTGGAAGGGCATCTTCGAGTCGGCCCTCGGCTCCCAGGACCTGCTCACCGAGATCCGCGTGCCCAAGCTGGCCGGGGCCGGCTGGAACTACCAGAAGTTCCACCCCAGGGCCCAGGACTGGGCGATCGTGGGCGTGGCCGCGGTGGCCAGCAACGGCGGGGTCAAGCTGGCCCTGACCAACATGGGGGACAAGCCCCTGCGGGCCGGTGCGGTCGAGCAGGCGCTGGCCTCCGGGTCCGACCCGGCGGCCGCGGCCGAGCAGGTGCTGGAGGGCACCAACCCGCCCAACGACGCCCTGGCCAGTTCCGAGTACCGTAGCCACCTGGCCAAGGTGCTGACCAGGCGGGCGATCGAAGGGGCACGGTCGAGCTGAACGACACGAACACAAGGCATGAGGGGAGGGCGCCCGGCGACGGCGCCCTCCCCTTCGCTTCCGTCGACGAGCTCCAGACGGCCCTGGCCGGCCACGCCTACCTGGCCGACCGGGGCCTGGCCACGGCCGTCTACCTGGCCCTGCACCTGGACAAGCCGCTGCTCCTGGAAGGCGAGGCCGGGGTCGGCAAGACCGAGGTCGCCAAGGTGCTGGCGGCCCTGCTCGGCCGCGAGCTGGTCCGCCTCCAGTGCTACGAGGGGATCGACGCCAGCCAGGCCCTGTACGAGTGGGACTACTCCCGCCAGCTCATCGCCGTCCGGGCCGCCCAGCTGGGCGAGGGCCAGGCCGACCTGTTCGGCCGCGAGTTCCTGGTCGAGCGGCCGCTGCTGGCCGCGGTCCGGGCCGGGTCCCGGGCGGTGCTGCTGATCGACGAGCTGGACCGGGCCGATGACGAGTTCGAGGCCTTCCTGCTCGAGATCCTGAGCGAGTTCGCCGTCACCATCCCCGAGATCGGCCGGGTCGCCGCCGACCGGCCCCCGGCGGTGATCATCACCTCCAACCGGACCCGGGAGCTGCACGACGCCCTCAAGCGCCGCTGCCTGTACCACTGGATCGACCACCCGTCGGTGGCCCGGGAGGTCGAGATCGTGCGCGTGCGCGCCCCCGAGGTCCCCGAGGCCCTGGCCCGCCAGGTCGCCGAGGCGGTGGCCAGGCTTCGCGAGATGGACGTGGCCAAGCGGCCGGGGGTGGCCGAGACGATCGACTGGTCGCAGGCCCTGACCTTCCTCGGCGCGACCCGGCTGGAGCCCGAGCAGGCCGCCGCCACCCTGGGCGCCCTGCTCAAGGACCACGAGGACCTGGAGCTGGTCCGCGCGCGCCTCGGCCAGGTGCTGGGGACCGAATGAGCACCGCCGCGCTGGCCGAGCCGGGCCTCCAGCGGCTGGTCGGGTTCGGGCGGCTGCTGCGCAGGCGCGGGCTGCCGGTGGGGACCGGGCGGATCCTGACCTTCTGCCGGGCCGTCGCCGCCCTGGACCGGATCGACCGCAACAGCGTCTACTGGGCCGGCCGGGTGGCCATGGTGGCCCGCAAGGAGGACCTGGCCGCCTACGACGCCGCCTTCGCCGAGTGGTTCCCCAGCCGGTCCCGCGACGTGATGGCCATGATCAGCGGCCAGGACGAGCGCATGGGCCTGCCCCCCGAGCTGGAGGTGCTGCTCGACCAGGGCATCCCCGAGGAGTCCTGGGAGCCGGCCGAGGGGGCCACCGACGGCGAGATCCCGGTCGGCGTGCTGGCCAGCGGGGCCGAGGTGCTGCGGCGCAAGTCGTTCGAGGAGCTGTCGGAGACCGAGCGGATCGCTGCCGACCACGTCATCCGGGCCCTGGCCGTGCACCTGCCGACCCGGCACAGCCGCCGCTACCGGCCGTCCCCCTACGGGCGCCGCTTCGACCAGCGCCGGACCCTGCGGGCGTCGCTGCGCACCCAGGGCGAGCCGTTCCGGCGGGCCTGGCGCGACCGCCGGCGGCGGGTCCGGCCGCTGGTGCTGATCCTGGACGTGTCCGGGTCGATGTCGGCCTACTCGCGGGCGCTGATGCAGTTCGGCTTCGCGGCCATGCGGGCCGGGCGCCGGGTCGAGGTGTTCTGCTTCGGGACCCGGCTGACCAGGGTGACCCGGGCCCTGGCCCGCTCCGAGCCGGACGACGCCCTGCGCGAGGTCGCGGCCGCGGTGGTCGACTGGAACGGCGGCACCCGCATCGGCGCCTCCCTCAAGGAGCTGCTGGACCGCTGGTCCCAGCACGTGTCCATGCGCGGGGCGGTGGTGGTGCTCTGCTCCGACGGGCTGGAGCGGGGCGAGCCGGCCCTGCTGGCCGCCCAGGTGGCCAGGCTCTCTCGCCTTGCCCACCGGCTGATCTGGGTCAACCCACTGAAGGGCAGCCCCCGCTACGAGCCGCTGGCCCGGGGCATGGCCGCCGCCCTGCCCCACGTCGACGTGTTCCTGGCCGGCCACAACCTCGAAAGCCTCGAGTCGCTCTGCGAGGTCCTGGAGGGCGCCCGGTGAGGTCTGGGGAAAGGAGTAGGTTGAGGTGGTGAACCTGACCGTCCTGCTCACCGAGGAGCCGCTGTCGCTGGACGCGGCCTTCCGGGCGGTGCTCGACCCGGCCTGCGGCGGGACGGCCCTGTTCGTCGGCACGACCCGCAGCCCCAACGAGGGCCGCGAGGTCGACGAGCTCCGCTACGAGGCCTTCGACGAGCTGGCCCGGCCCGAGATGGAGCGGGTGGCCAGGGCGGTGGCCGGCCGCCACGGTCTCGGCGCCGTCTACCTGGCCCACCGGGTCGGGGTGGTCGGGGCGGCCGAGCCGAGCGTGATCGTGGCCGCCTCGGCGCCCCACCGGGCCGAGGCGTTCGCCGGCTGCCGGGAGCTGATCGACGAGCTCAAGGCGACCGTGCCCATCTGGAAGAAGGAGCTCTGGGCCGACGGTGGCCGCTGGGTCGGCACCCCCGAGGCCGTGCCCTCCTCCGAGGAGGCGACCCGTGGCTGAGATGGTCGACAGCTTCGGCCGGGTCGTGCGCGACCTGCGGGTCTCGGTCACCGACAGGTGCAACTTCCGCTGCCTGTACTGCATGCCCGAGGACGGCCTGCCCTGGCTGGCCAAGGACGACGTGCTCGGCCGGGACGAGCTGATCCGGGCCCTGCGGATCGCGATCGGCCTGGGCGTTCGGACCGTCCGCATCACCGGGGGCGAGCCGACGCTGCGGCGCGACCTGGTCGACGTGGTCGCCGCCCTGGGCGCGCTCGGGGTCGAGCTGTCCATCACCACCAACGGCTTCCTGATGGACCGCCTGGCCGAGCCCCTGCGCCAGGCCGGCATCAAGCGGGCCAACATCTCCCTCGACTCGCTGCGCCGCGACCGCTTCAAGGAGATCACCCGGCGCGACGCCCTGGACCGCGTCCTGGCCGGGATCGACGCCACCCTGGCCGCCGGCCTCCAGCCGGTGAAGATCAACGCCGTGGTGGTCCGCGGCTTCAACGACGACGAGCTCGAGCCGATGGCCGCCTGGGCCCGCGAGCTGGGCGTGGAGCTGCGCTTCATCGAGTTCATGCCGCTCGACGCCCCCGGCGACTGGACCCGCGACCAGGTCGTCCCGGCCGGGGAGATCCTGACCCGGCTCGACACCGCCTTCGGGCTGGAGGCGCCCGACCCCCGGGGCAGCGCCCCGGCCGAACGCTACCGCTACCGCGACGGTCGCGGCGCCGTCGGCGTGATCGCCTCGGTCACCCGGGCCTTCTGCGCCCAGTGCGACCGCATCCGCCTGACCGCCGACGGGCAGGTGCGGACCTGCCTGTTCGCCAACACCGAGTACGACCTGCGCTCGGTGCTGCGCTCAGGGGCCGGCGACGACGCCGTCGCCCAGGTCTACCTGGACGCGGTCGCCCGCAAGCAGTGGGGCCACCGCATCAACGAGGCCGACTTCATCCAGCCGGCCCGCGGCATGTCCCAGATCGGGGGATAACCGCCCCGGGTTTCGGTTACGCTCCGGTCCCTGACTGTCTCTGGTGGGAGGACACGGGCATGCAGGCAGATTGCACCTTCTGCCAGATCGTGTCGGGCGAGCTGCCGGCCGACCTGGTGGACGAGGACGAACGAACCGTCGCGTTCATGGACATCAGCCCGGCCACGCTCGGCCACGTGCTGGTCGTGCCCCGGCGCCACGTCACCGACGTGATGTCGGTCGACGCCGAGGACTGGCTGGCCGTGGCCGCCATGGCCAGGCGGATGGCGCGCTGGGTGATCGGCGCCTTCCGGGCCGGGGGCGTCGACCTGGTCCAGGCCAACTCCGACGGGTCGGTCGGCAACCAGACGGTGTTCCACCTCCACGTCCACGTGCTGCCCCGCTACCACGACGACGAGCTCGGCTCCTGGTGGTCGCCGGAGACGGCCGACCCGGCCGAGATCACCGAGGCCGCCCGCCGCCTGGTCGACTACGGCCGCAACGACCCCGAGAGCGCCCCGCCGCTCGCCTCGGCCGCCCCCTGAGTGTCTGGTTCGCAGGTTTGCGTCCCGGCTTGAACGGGATAGCGGAACAAGGGACTCTTGGGAAAGGATGCGCCCATGGACACAGGCCTGCTCATCGCCATCCTCGTTGTTCTCATCCTGCTGGCCCTGCTGGCCATCTTCGCCGGCCGCCAGCGCCGCAGCCGGAAGCTTCAAGATACCTTCGGGCCCGAGTACGACCGCACGGTCGAGGAGGCCGGCGACCGCCGGGCCGCCGAGACCGAGCTGCAGGAGCGGACCGAGCGCCGCGCCGGGTTCGACATCGTCCCGCTGGAGCCCGAGGCCCGCGCCCGCTACATCGAGGCCTGGCGCAACACCCAGGCCCAGTTCGTCGACGAGCCGGTCGAGGCCACCCGCGAGGCCGACCGGCTGATCACCTCGGTGATGCGCGACCGCGGCTACCCGGTCGACGACTTCGAGCAGCGGGCCGCCGACATCTCGGTCGACCACCCCCAGGTGGTGGACGACTACCGGGCCGCCCACGCCATCGCCGCCGCCAACGACCGCTCGGAGGCCAGCACCGAGGACCTGCGCCAGGCGCTGGTCCACTACCGTTCGCTGTTCGAGGAGCTGCTGGAGGACCGCCACCCCGACCGCTCGACGACCGAGGAGGCACGATGACGGAACGCTATGGGCCCGGCTACGGCGAGGAAGGCGGCCAGCGGCCCTCGGGCCGGGGCGCGGTGACCGAGCGGCTGGCCAGGCAGGACCACGCCAACGAGATCGACCTGACCGACGAGACGACCGAGCGGGAGTCCTCGGGCGCCTTCGAGCCGGCGTCGCCGGGCGGGCCGGTCGGCGAGGCCGAGGCCGAGACCGGCCGGACCGGCTCGGCCAACATCTTCGACGTCGACGAGCGGGCCAGGCAGGAGGACCAGAACCGGACCGGCTACGAGCCCTCGGTGGCCGACCCCGGCGCCGACCCGGACGGCCCACGGGGCGAGAGTGTGGTCACCGAGCCCGGCGAGCCCCGCGACGACCCGGACCCGGCCGCCGAGGACGAGGTTGCCGAGGACCCGGCCGCCGAGGACGTGGTTGCTGAGGACGCGGTTGCTGAGGACGCGGACGCCGAGGCCGAGTCGGCCGACGTCCCGCCGGCCCCGGTCGCCGAGCCGTCGGCCGACACCACCCCGGCCGACACCGCCGTGGTCGCCGCGACCCCGGTCGCCGCGGACGCGGACGCGCTGCTCGGGTCGCTTGACGCCGGTGGAATCCGCAACCGGTTCCTCGACATCCAGGCCGGGTTCATCGACGAGCCGCGCCAGGCGGTCGAGGAGGCCGGCCGCTTCGTCGACGACCTCCTGCGGCAGGTGGCCGACGCCCTCCAGGGCCAGCGCGGCCAGCTCGCCGGGGCGACCGAGGAGGCCTCGACCGAGGACCTGCGCCTGGCCCTGCGGGCCTACCGGCAGTTCGTCGACCGGCTCCTGGGCCTGGCCGGCTGAGCCAGACGCTCAGCCTCTGGATCTGGTGATCTCCGAGACCGCCCGCTAAGGTGGCGGCGGGCCACTACCAGGCGCCCAGGGGAGCCCGGCGGACCGGGCTGAGAGGCCGACTGCAGCGGTCGGCGACCCTTCGAACCTGATCCGGTTAGTACCGGCGAAGGGAGCGCGAGATGAACGCTCGCCAACGGTCCCTCTCCGTCCAGCAGGCCCCCGAGTGGGGCATCGAGCCGGTCCCTCCCGAGCTGCGGCGCCTCGGCTTCCTCGACCAGGCGGTCCTGTGGGGCAACCTCGGCGTCAGCCTGCTCGTCCTGGTCGCCGGGGCTCTGCTGGTCCCGGCCCTCGGCCTCTGGCCCGCCCTGGCCGCCACCGTGGTCGGGGCCGTCGTCGGCAACGCCCTGCTCGGCCTGGCCGCCGTCCCGGCGGCCGCGACCGGCGTCCCGGCCATGGTCCTGTACCGGGCCCCGCTCGGGGTCCGCGGCTCGCTGCTCCCCACCGCCTGCAACGTCGTCCAGAACCTGGGCTGGGCCACCTTCGAGCTGTTCGTGATCGCCAGCGCCGCCACCGCCATCTCCGAGCGGGTGTTCGGCGTCGGCGGCCGCCCGCTGTGGGTGCTGGTCTTCGGGATCGTGGCCACCGCCATGGCCGTTGCCGGGCCGCTGACCGTGCTGCGCCGCTGGCTCCAGCGGTTCGCCGTCTGGGCCGTGCTGGCCTCCACCGCCTACCTCACCTGGTACGCCCTGACCCGCTTCGACCTCGGCGCCGTGGCCGGCCAGGCCGGCCAGGGCGGGCTCTCGTTCTGGGCCGGGGTCGACCTGGCCATCGCCCTGCCCATCTCCTGGGTGCCGCTGGTCGCCGACTACGCCCGCTTCGGCCGCAGCCCCGCCGCGACCTTCTGGGGCACCGCCGTCGGCTACCTCCTGGCCCAGGTTTGGTTCTTCGCCCTCGGCATCCTGTTCCTGCTCTCCATCGGTGCCGGCGACGTGATCGCGGCCCTGCTCGCCGTCCCGGTGGGGCTGCTGGCCATGGCCGTCCTGGTGGTCGACGAGACCGACGAGGTGTTCGCCAACCTGTACTCGGCCGGGGTCAGCCTCAAGAACGCCGCCCCCCGCCTGCCCGGCCGCCGGGTCGCCGTCGCCCTCGGCGCGGTCGCCACCGTCCTGGCCATCCTGGTCGACGACCTGGCCCGCTACGAGAACTTCCTGTTCCTGCTCGGGGCGCTGTTCGTCCCCCTGTTCGGGGTGCTGGCCGCCGACTGGTACGTGCTCGCCCGCCGCCGCTACGACGTCGCCGCCATGTACCGGGCCGACGGCCCCTACCGGGGCGTGCGCTGGCCGGCGGTGCTGGTCTGGCTGCTCGGGTTCCTGGTCTACAACTGGATCAACCCCGGGACCGTGACCGCCTGGGTGTCGCTGGCCGAGACCCTGTTCGGCGACCTGCTGCACCTCCCCTTCCCGCTCTCGGCCCGGCTCCCCTGGCTGGGCGCCTCGATCCCCGCGTTCGCTGTCGCCTTCCTGGCTATGCTGGCCGTCGGCCGGAGGGGTGCCGCGGTGAATCGCCGCTCCAGGAGGGAGGCTGTCTCGTGACAACGATGACCTTCGCGGGGATGCCGGACGAGGGCCTGGCGTTTCTCGAGGACCTGGAGGAGCGCAACACCAAGGAGTTCTTCGATGCCAACCGGGCGCTGTTCAAGGAGCAGGTCCAGGCGCCGTTCGCCGCCCTGGTCGAGGCGGCCGCGGCCCGGCTGCGCCGCGACGTGCCCGACCTGGGCACGCCCAAGCTGTTCCGCATCTACCGGGACCTGCGCTTCAGCAAGGACAAGACCCCCTACAAGACCTCCATGAGCGCCTCGGTGCCGTCCCGGCCCCCGTCCGAGGGCGACGCGCCCGGGGTCGGCACCGGCTTCTACGTCAACGTCGGCCCGGCCGGGCTCTACACCGCCTCCGGCCTGTACCACGCCGACCGGCCCGACCTCCAGCGGGTCCGGGCCGCCATCGCCGAGGAGGCCACCGGCGCCGAGCTGGAGGCGGTCCTGGGAAAGGCCGCCGGCAAAGGCCTGGAGCCCTGGCTGGACCCGCTCCAGCGGATGCCCAAGCCATGGCCGGCCGACCACCCGAGAGCCCACCTGCTCAAGGGCCGCTCGCTGGTCCTCAACCGCCAGCATGAGCGCGCCCCCTGGCTCCAGACGGCCGAGCTGCTCGACCACCTGCTGGCCGACTGGAAGGCCATGATCCCCTTCAACCGCTGGCTGGAGCGGGTCCCCTAGGCGAGGCGGGGGCCGACGAAGACCAGCAGCACGGCCGGGTCGGGACCGAGGTTCTTGAGGGCGTGCTTGGACCCGGCCGGGGCCAGGACGGCCTCGTACTGCTCGGCCTCGGCGGTGTCGTCGTCGACCCGGACCAGCACCCGCCCGGCCATCACCACCAGCACCTTGTCGGCGTCCTCGTGGACGTGCAGCAGCTGCTCCTGCCCGGGGTCGAGGCAGTAGAGGTCGGTCAGGGTGCGGTCGGTCTCGAACACCCGGTGCTTGGCCATGCGCCGCTCGTCGAAGGCGATCAGCTCGGCCAGCCTGGTTCGCTCCATGGGACTGCTAGCCTAGCCCCTTGCCGCTCCCTGCACCGACGGAGGTTCAACGCTCCATGAAGGTCACCCTCGCCAAGGCCGACGCGGTCACCGCCAAGGCAGACCTGCTCGCCGTGCCGGTGTTCGCCGGGGCGGAGCTGGGCCCAGGGGCCGAGGAGGCGGTGGCCGCCCTCGGGGTGCCGATGGCGCCGCTGCTGGAGGGCCGCGGCTTCACCGGCAAGGCCGGCGAGGCCGCCGCCATTCCGACCCTGGGCCGGCTCCCGGCCACGGTGCTGGTGCTGGTCGGGGTGGGGGAGCGGGCCAAGGTCGACGCCGAGGTGCTCCGCCGGGCCGCGGCCGAGGTCGTGCGCCAGGGCCGCGGTGCCCGCAAGGCGGTCACCACCCTGCCCCAGGCCCTGCCCGCCGATCCGGCGGCCGCGGTGCAGGCGGTGACCGAGGGGGCGCTGCTGGCCGCCTACCGGTTCGACAAGTACAAGCGGGCCAGGCAGGCGAAGGGCAACGGGTCCGGGCCGCCGGCCGAGCTCGCCTCCCTCGTGCTGTACCCGGGGGCGTCCGGGACCCGCGGGCTGGCCGGTGCCCTGGCCGCCGGGCAGGTCAGGGCCGCGGCCACCAACCTGGCCCGCGACCTGTCCAACGAGCCGGCCAACGCCCTGCACCCGGCCGACCTCGCCACCGCCGCCCGCAAGCTGCTGGCCGGCAAGGGCGTGACCGTGAAGGTCAAGGACGAGAAGGCGCTGGCCGCCGAGGGCTTCGGCGGCATCGTCGGGGTCGGCCAGGGGGCCGAGCACCCGCCGCGCCTGATCGAGCTGCGCTACGCCCCCAAGGGCGCCTCGGGCGAGGTGGTCCTGGTCGGCAAGGGCATCACCTTCGACTCGGGCGGCCTGTCGCTCAAGCCGCCCGACTCGATGAAGACCATGAAGACCGACATGTCGGGGGCGGCGGCGGTCCTGGCCGCCATGAGCGTCCTGGCCGACCTGGACGTCACGGTGGCCGTCACCGGCTACCTGGCCTCGGCCGAGAACATGCCCTCGGGGCGGGCGACCCGCCCCGGCGACGTGCTGACGATGAAGAACGGCAAGACCGTGGAGGTCCTGAACACCGACGCCGAGGGCCGCCTGGTCATGGCCGACGCCCTCGCCCTCGGGGCCGCCGCCAAGCCGGACGCGATCATCGACGTGGCCACCCTGACCGGCGCCTGCGTGGTCGCCCTCGGCAACCGCTACACCGGCCTCATGGCCAACGACGAGGCCCTGGCCGCCGAGCTGCTGGAGGCGGCCGCCGAGGCCGGCGAGCCGACCTGGCGCCTGCCGCTGCCCCCCGAGTACCGCAAGGACATCGAGAGCGACCTGGCCGACCTCAAGAACGTCGGCGACCGCTACGGCGGCGCCCTGTTCGCCGGGCTGTTCCTCCAGGAGTTCGTCGACGACCGCCCCTGGGTCCACCTCGACATCGCCGGCCCTGCCCGGGCCGAGTCCGACGACGGCTACCTCAGCAAGGGCTCCACCGGGGCCGCCGTCCGGACCCTGCTCACCTGGCTGGAGCGCCGCAGCGCGGCCCGCTGACGGTCACGGGCTGGGGCCCTCGGCCCGGACCCGCTTGACGGCGACCAGGGCCGCGCGCAGCTCGCTGATCCAGTCGGCCTCGTGCGTCCCGACCAGGCGCACGCACCAGGCCAGGGCGTCGCTGCGGCTGCGGGCCACCCCGGCGTCGATCAGGGTGTCGAGCACCCGCCGCTCGGGGAGCCGCAGGCGGGTCATCACGGGCACGCTCAGGGTGGTGAACAGCAGGCGCTCGCCGCCGCAGTCGACCCCCCAGGACACCTTGCGCCGGTAGCGGCGCTCGAGCTCGGCGGCCAGCAGCACCCGTGGCTCGCGGGTCTCCTCGCGGAACCGCCGCGCCGCCAGCAGCGGGTCGTCGCCGCCGTCGGCCAACGAACCGATAACGAGGATCTCCTCGCCGTCGGCGGACACCTCCGGTGGACCGTCGAACCAGCCGTCGGGCAGCCGCCGCTCCAGCCAGGCGGTCACCTCACGCACGACCTTCTCCTGCTGCATTCTCATTACAGTATTACGCGTAGCCGGTGCGGACAATGCCGTCCAGGTCACGGACAAATGTGGGAAACCCGCTCCGACAAGCGGTTTCGACCGGCTTGCTTTTCCCCATGGGCAATCTGGGCCGGTATCATCCCGACAACGGCAGCAGACAAGGGGAAGTCTCCGTGCAGATCGATTTCAGGTCTTCGGAACGGTCCAGCCTCGGTGTGGAGGTCGAGCTCGAGATCGTCGACCTGCAGACCCGCGAGCTTCGCAGCGGGGCGTCGGAGGTCCTGCCCCTGCTCGGCCGCGACCACCCCAACGGGGAGCACCCCAAGGCCAAGCACGAGCTGCTCGAGTCGACCATCGAGATCATCACCGGGGTCTGCACGACCGTGGACGAGGCCCGCCAGGACCTGGAGGGCACCCTCGGCGAGCTGTCCCCTTTCATGGACGAGCGGGGCATGGGGCTGATGTGCTCGGGCACCCACCCGTTCTCGGACTGGGCCAAGCAGGAGATCAGCCCGAGCCCGCGCTACGCCCAGCTGATCGAGGACATGCAGTGGATGGCCCGCCGGCTCCAGATCTTCGGCATCCACGTGCACGTCGGCGTGCGCTCGCCCGAGAAGGCGGTGGCGATCGTCAACGCCCTCACCATGTACATCCCGCACTTCCTGGCCCTCTCGGCCTCGAGCCCCTTCTGGAAGGGGACCGACACCGGGCTGGCCTCCTGCCGCAGCAAGGTGTTCGAGGGCCTGCCGACCGCCGGCGTGCCCTACCAGCTCTCCGGCTGGGACCAGTTCGAGCAGTTCATGGACACCTTGATCTCG
>JASLIH010000108.1 GCA_030152105.1 Actinomycetes bacterium | reverse complement strand
CCGCGGCGAGCGCCCCGGGGTCCTCGGGCCGGCCCTGACCGTGGCCGCCGCCACGTTCGCCTACGGCATCCTGGGGCTGATCGCCAACGACCGGGACGTCCGCGCCGACCTGGGACTTGGCGGCATGGTGGCGCAGGTCGGGCGGATGGCGACAGGGCTCGGGTCCGGTGTGCCGCTGGAGGGCCGCTTCGGCCGCCTGTTCCCCGCCTCGGTGGCCGCCGTCTTCTTCGTCGGCCTGCTGATCGTGGCAGCGCACGCGCTGGCGCCGGCCCTGGTCCGGCGATCGGCCGACCCCGGCCTGGACGCGGCCGTGGCCACATCAGACGACTCGCTGGCCTACTTCGCCCTGCGCGACGACCGGACCACCGTCCGGGCCGGCGACGCCCTGATCGCCTACGGCCTGGTCGGGTCGGTCGCCCTGGCCGGCGGCGACCCGCTGGGACCGCCCGCCCACTGGCCGGCCGCCATCGCCGCCTTCCTCGACCAGGCAGCCACCCAGGGCCGCATCGCGGCCGCGCTCGGCTGCGGCGCGGCCGCTGCTGAGGCCTGGCGGGCGGCCGGCCTGTTCAGCGTCTATCTCGGGGATGAGGCCGTGCTCGACCTGGACCGGTTCAGCCTCGAGGGTCGGGCCGTGCGGATCGCCCGCCAGAGCTGGAACCGTGCCTGCCGGGCCGGCTACAGCGCCTGGGCGTGCCGCGTCCGCGAGCTCGACCCGGCCCAGGCCGCCGCGTTGGCCGACCTGTCACGGCACTGGCGGGGCGGCGCCGCCGAGCGCGGCTTCTCGATGACCCTCGGCCGGCTGTTCGACCGCCGCGACCCCGACACGCTGATCGTCACGGCCACCGACGGCCAGGGGAAGCTGCGCGGGTTCCTGCACTTTGTCCCCTGGGGCGCCGACGGCGCCAGCCTGGACGTGATGCGCCGCGACCGGGCCGCGCCGTCCTGGCTGAACGACTTTCTGGTCGTGGAGGCGGCCCACAGCCTGCCCAGGCTGGGCCTCCGGCGGCTGTCGTTGAACTTCTCGTTCCTGCGGGCCGTGCTGGCCGCCGGCGCCGCCTCGGACGCGCCATGGCGGCTGCGGCTGGCCCGCTGGCTGCTCCAGCGCCTCTCGGGCGCCTTCCAGATCCAGACCTTGTACCGGTTCAACCGCAAGTTCGACCCGGACTGGCAGCCCCGCTACCTGGTCGTGGAGGCCCCCGAGGCGCTCCCCCAGGTGGCGCTGGCCACCCTGCACGCCGAGGGCCTGCTCTCCCTGCCCTGGCGCCTCCGCCGCCAGCGATCCACCCGAAGACGGTCCGGATGATCGTCTCCCGACCTGCCCGGCCTGCCCGGTCGTCTCCCCCGCCGGGTGGGCCGGGCGGACCCGTCATTGGATGGATGCAGGCCGGCCTCAGCTGGCTGATGGCCTACCAGCGGCCGTTCCGCCGGCGGGTGGCGAGCGACGGCCTGGTCGCCCTGGCCCCTGTCTCGGTCGCCTACGCGCTGGCCGCGCTGCTGGTGAGCGCGCTTTGGCGCGACCCGGGAGCCGGACACCGGCTGGTCGAGGCCTGCTGTGCCTGGCGGGCCGCCGATCTGGCTCGCGGCCGCCCGGTCCCACTGTTCGGCAGCGCCCTGCTGGTCCGACGGCCGGTGGAGGCGGTCTGGACGGTCACCGCCGTCTGGCTGCTGCTCGGGCCGCTGGAGGCGATGGTCGGCAGCCGTTGGCTGCTGCTGCTCGGAGTACTCGGCCACGCTGTCCCCACCGTCGCGGTCGACCTATGCTGGCTGGCCGGTCCCCACGTCGGCGGGGGCCTGGGCGGACTGGACGTCGGCACCTCGGCGGTCGTGGTCACCGCGGCCGCCGCCCTCGCTGTCCTCACCCAGTCGGCGCCGCTGGCCACCGCCCTCGTCACCGGCCTGGCCATTGATCTCGCTACCACCCCGAATCTGGCCACCGTCGAGCACCTCGTCGCAGCGGCGATCGGGGTCGCCGGCGCGCTGATCCTGCGGCCAACCCCCCAGCCGCAGCCCATCCCGGTGGAGCCGGCGGCCGCGGCGTTGGCTGGGGGGGCCCGCCGCGCGCCGGTCGGCCGGGCGGGATCCGAGGAGACCCCATGACCGCGAGATCCTCCTTCCGCCTCGACGGCGGCGAGCCGTTCTCCTACCGCGACGGTGTGCTCCATGTTGGCGGCCTGCCCGTCGACCAGCTCGCCGGAGCGGCCGGCACCCCCGTCTATCTGTACGACCTGGACGAGGTGACGGTCGCTTACCGGCGCGGTGATCTGGTCGCGGTGCTGGACACCGGTGCCTACGGCATGGTCATGGCGTCCGACTACAACGGTCAGCCCCGCCCGGCCGAGGTGGTCGTCGCCGGCAGCGAGGCGCTCCTCAGCCGCCAGCGGGAGACCTGGGGCGACCTGCTCGCCTGGGAGTCACCCGGCCCCCCCGGTCGCTGCCCCGCCCACCAGCCAGCCGGGTCACCAGAGGCCGAGGGGTTAAAGGTGTCCTCGACACCGCCAACGTTGCCCAGCCCCAGGGCCGCGCCACCGCGCGCCGTCGCTCGCGGCCACCTCCAAGACATGTCGGGGGAGTTGGGATGACGCTCATCGGGCTGCCGTTCCTGGTCCTGCTCATGGTGGTGGCAGCGACCGTGGTGTCGGCGACGATGCTGCTGTGGAATCGGTGGCCGCGCTGGTGGGCCCTTCCCATGAGGCTGTTGTCGCTGCTGCTTGTCATGGCCTCCGGCGTGGTGGTGACGGCCGACGCGGTGAACCGCTCCTATGACTTCTACAGCTCACTGGACGACCTGCTCGGGCGCACGCCGGTGCAGGTGATCGTCGCTGCCAGAGCCCCCGGCGACCTGGACGTCGCCACCAGCGAAAGGGGCCGGATCGTCCGGGTACAGCTCAACGGCGCCCGTTCCGGCGTGACCCGGGAAGGGTTGGTCTACCTTCCGGCCGCCTACTTCCAGCGATCCCAGGCCAGGCGGCGGTTTCCGGTGCTGGAGTTGTTCCACGGCTATCCCGGGAGCCCCCGCAACTGGGTCAGCCAGATGCACCTGGCGCGAGTCCTCGATGCCGAGATCGCCATCGGCAGCCTTCCGCCCGTCATCGCGGTCCTCCCATCCGACTACGATCCCGGTCAGGACAGCGAGTGCGTCGACGCCGTCGGGGGCCAGCGGGACGAGACCTACCTCGCCGTCGACGTCCCCGCCGACATCGGGCGGGACTTCCGGGCGCTCGACACCCCCCACGGGTGGGCCACGGCCGGATATTCGACGGGCGGCTTCTGCGCGGTCAACGTCGCCTTGCACCACCCGGACCGGTACGCCGCGGCGGCGTCGCTTTCGGGCTACTACAACGCCGTCGTGGACGGCACGACCGGCGACCTGTACAGGGGCAGCGTGGCCGCGTGGCGCTGGAACTCCCCCAAGTGGCTGGTTGGCCACCGGCGCGTTCGCGTGCCGCTGTACCTTGCCGCCAGCCGTGGCGACCACCAGGCGATGGGCGCCATGCTGGCCATGCGTCGCGCCGCCTCCGGGAGGCTGCCCCTGGTCACCCTGACCCTCCCCAACGGCGGCCACAACTTCCGGGTCTGGTATGCGGCCAGCCTTGCCGCCTTCGAATGGCTCGGGGCACACCTCCCGCGGGGCGGCCACGGGCCCCCCTGACGCCCGCCATCACCCCGAACCTGCGGGTCGCTGGCCGCGACGCGGGAGGAGTAACAGCCCCAGCGTGGCAATCCAGACGGAGACGCATGACCACCCCGGGGTCCGCGGCAGTCGGCAGTAGCTCGGCCAGGGACAAGCCGACATCACGAACACGGCGACCTTGGCGCAGCGGCCAAGCCGCCGGCGCCGCCGGCCGGCCAGGGAACGAGTTGTATCCGAGCGCGGCCACCAGCCCGGCCACCCCACCGGATGGCCTGCCATCGTCGACCATGTGCTGTTGCGCCCGGCTTCGGCGCAGGGGCCGTCGAGCTCGCTCCAGCCCATGGGCGCCATCGGCCGCCGCGAGAGCCTCCGGTCGGCTTCTCAGCTCGCGGTGCTGCTGTCGTCGGCTGGCGACGCCTTCTCGACGCCGTCATCCTGGGCGCCTTCAGCGAGGCCTTTCCTGAACTCCCGGATCCCCTGGCCAATATTGCGGCCAAGCGTCGGCAGGCGACTGGCTCCGAACAGGATCGCCAGCACCAGCATCACGATTAGGTACTTGTCGTCCACGCAGTGCCTTCGTCTTCAAGGTGCCCCGCAAGCATCTCACCGTTAGCATGAGACGCCGATGAGTCTCATCAGCGCCGCCGGCGGGCGGGATCGGTGGCCGCGGTGAGCGCCGCCACGGCTCCGTCGTCGCCCTGGTCGGTGGGGCCTGGATCGACCGGTGGGGGCCGAGGTCGGTGTTCGCCGCCGGGGCCGCCGCCTATGTCCTGGCCTACGGCGGCTATGCGTTCTCGATCCACCACTGGCTGCTGCTGGCGGGGTGCTTCTGTGTTGCCGGGGCCGGGATCGGGTTGGCCGAGACGGCCGAGTCCACCCTGGTCGCCCAGCTACTGCCCGACCGGCTGCGCGGCAGCGGGTTCGGCCTGCTGGGCGGGCTCCAGTCGGCCGGCGACTTCCTGTCCTCGACGATCGTGGGCCTGCTGTATGTGGCGGCCACCCCGACCGTCGGGTTCGCCTACGCCGCGGAGAGGATGGTCCTCGCCGTCGCCGCGACCGCCTGGCTCGACCACCGTGAGTCCCGAGTCACCGGATGAAGCCGGGCACTCGACGCGCCGGTCGTCCAGATCCCTTGCTACCGCCGCTTGGCGTATCGCTTCCGCAGCTCCTCGAGCTTGCGGCGGTTCTCGGGCTTGCTGGCCTGCTCCTTGACCTGCTCGATCAGCTGCTGGCTCTTGGGGCTTCCCGCGAAGTCCTTGATGAGCTTGGTGAGCGATGCCATGGGTCCTCCTTCGGCTGGTGGTGATCGGATTGTGAGCCGAAGGTCTCTCCACCCTGACGGGCCGGTGCACCGGGCGCAATGCCGTGATGACGGTGGACCGCACGCGGGATACTCCCCTTCGCGAGCGCCCACCATACCTGGCACTACCTCAAATCGGGATAAGCCACAGCGGGACCAATCCTGAAGGCACACCCGCCATGCTCGCACCGTTGCGAGACCGGCGGTACCTTGCTGAGCGTCCGATGACGACCATGGTGCTTCGGTTGCTCCTCGGGGTCGGCGCAGCCTTGGCATTGACCTGGGTTGCCTTGGTCTTCGCCCTGCTGGTCGCCCGACCCGAGGCTTCGCTGCTGGCCGAAGCGCTTCGGCTGCTCCCGGACGTGCTGCGCCTGCTGCGGCGCCTTGCCGGCGACCGATCACTGGCGCGGGACGTGCGGATCCGGCTGTGGCTCGTGCTCGGCTACCTGGCCATCCCCATCGACCTGATTCCCGACTTCGTCCCGGTGCTGGGCTACGCCGACGACGCGATCATCGTGACCGCGGTCCTCCGCTCGGTCGTGCGCAGCGCCGGGTTGGAGCCGATCCGGGGGTATTGGCCGGGAACCGAGGATGGGCTCGCCGCCGTCCTGCGGCTGTGTGGCCTGGCCGACCAGCCCGATCGCTCCGATCAGGCCTAGCTCCCGCATCCGGGTGCTATGTGGTGATGTGAGGCCTTGTTGCTGGCAGATTGCTGGCAAGCCGGCTCGAACGCCCAGCATCATCTCCTGCGGTCTCCGCGTAGCACCGCTCGTGCAGTACTGTCCTCAGACGGTGGCGTCCCAGCTGCGGTGTAAATCGACGGACGAGGCTCCCTCGTGGCGGCATGTTAGGCGACGGCTCCGACGGTTTCGTTGTCGCTCGGGGTGTCCTGGATCGGTGGTCGGATCGGGGTGGGTGGGTCGAGGAGTTGGCGGCGCAGGTCCTGCAGCAAGCGCAGGCCTTGCGGGGTCATGGCCAGCCCGCGCCAGCCGCGGGAGGCCCGGTCAAGGACGGCCCACACAAGCGAC
>JASLIH010000100.1 GCA_030152105.1 Actinomycetes bacterium | reverse complement strand
GGCGGTGAGGCTGGCCAGCAGGTTCAGATCCTGGAAGACGTAGCCGACCCGGCGGCGGCGCAGCGCGGCCAGCGCCCGGCGGGTGCAGGTGCCCAGCACCGTGCCGTCGACCACGACCTCGCCCTTGGTCGGGCGGTCCAGGCCGCCAGCCAGGTTGAGCAGGGTGGACTTGCCCGACCCCGATGGCCCCATGACCGCCACCAGCTCACCCTCCTCGAGGGTCAGGGTGACGCCGCGCAGCGCGTGCACGGCGGTGGGGCCGCCGCCGTGGACCCGGTGCACCCCCCGGAGCTCCAGGATCGTCATCTCGGTACCTCCTGCTCGACCTCGATGTCGGCGTCGGTGGCCGGCTGCGCCTGGGAATCAAGGGAGCTCGCCGGCGGCGAGGTGTAACGGACCAGGCTGGCCTCGCAGTGGTCCAGCCAGCGCACCTCGGCCTCGGCCTGGAACACCATGGCGTCCAGCACCAGCAGCCACGACAGCTCGACCTCCTGGTCGGCGCGCGCCTTCAGCCGGGTGTACTCCTGCAGGGTGCGCATCGTGGCGCTGCGCTGGGTCTGCACCACGGCGCGCACGTCCACGCCGGGTGTGCACAGCGCCAGCGCGAGCTTGATCGCCAGCTCGTCGCGTGGCCGGTCGGTGCGGCTAATCGGCGTCGCGAACCATGCCGCCAGGTCCTCACGGCCCGCGGCGGTGATCTCATAGGGCCGCTGCCCGGCGTCGTTCGCCGGCAGCGGGTGGACGAGGCCGTCGCGTTCCAGGCGCGACAGGGTGGTGTAGACCTGTCCGATGTTCAGCGGCCAGGTGCCGCCGGTGGACTCCTCGAAGGCGGCTCGTAGCTGGTAGCCGTGCATCGGGCCACGTTCGAGGAAGGCAAGAAGACCATGCTTGACGCTCATAGTTACCGAGTATATGCATACCCGGTATGTCGAGGCAAGACCGGACGTCGTGCGGGTGGGCGAGCACGTTTCCTATTGAGGAGCAGGTCGGCTCGACCGTGATCGCCCGACAGGCAGGACACTCGTTGGCCAACGGGTTGCGCGTAACCGACACCATGCCTTCACACTCACCGGACACTACCGACAGTGCCGGCGCACGAGGACGGGTGAGAGGGATGCACAAATACATCATCATGGGCGTCCAGGGCAGCGGGAAGGGCACCCAGGCCAAGCTGCTCGCCGAGACTCTCGAGCTGGAACACATCAGTGTTGGCGACATCTTCCGCTGGAACGTCCAGCACCACACCACGCTGGGCGCCCAGGTGCGCCGCAGCGTCGCCGCCGGCGAGCTGGTCTCTGACGAGTTGGTCGCGGCCGTGGTCCACCGGCGCCTGAGCGAGCATGACTGGAACTTCGGCTTCATCATCGACGGCTTCCCCCGCAACCAGCCCCAGGCCCGGTTCTTCCTGGAGAGCTACGACCTGGATGCGGTGATCCTGCTGGAGGTGCCCGACGAGCTGGTCAAAGAGCGCATCCTCAGCCGGCGCCTGTGCTCGCAATGCGGGGTGGACTACAACCTCATCTTCCACCGACCGGCTGTGGCTGGTGTCTGTGACGTGTGCGGCGGGCGGCTGGTGGCCAGGGCCGATGACACCCCGCAGGCGGTCCAGGGCCGCCTGCGGGACTACCACGAGAAGACCCGGCCGGTCCTGGACCTGTTCCGCGCCAAGGAAGTCATCATGGCGGTGGACGCGACCGGACCGGTGGCCCAGATCCAGAGGGCCATCCACGAGCAGCTAGGGATCGAGACGTCGCCTGCCTGACGTGCCGCCCACCGATCACGTCCGGTGACTGCGTCACTCCTAGCTGCCGCCCACGCCAACGCTGCGTCATGTTCGTGCTCAAGGACCCGTAGGTCCCCGACAGTCGAACGACTACTACACTGGCCCACGTGAAGCGCCTCTGGTTGCTCCGCCATGCCAAGTCCAGCTGGGACGACCCGGGCCTTGCCGATCCCGACCGGCCCCTGGCGCCGCGGGGCCGGCGGGCCGCGGAGCTGTTGGCCGCCCACCTGGCCGCCTCCGACCTCCGACCGGGCGTGGTGCTGTGCTCGTCGTCACTGCGGACCCGCCAGACGCTGGCGGCCATCCTCCCCGCGCTCGGGGACGCCCTCCAGATCCGGATCGAGCGGGAGCTGTACGGGGCCGGAGCGCCCCAACTCCTGGAACGGCTCCAACGCCTGCCCAACGGGGTGCCGTCGGCGATGCTGATCGGCCACAACCCCGGCATCCAGGACCTGGCGCTCGCGCTGGCCGCGGGCGGGCCCGTGCTGGCCGGGCTTGAGGACAGGTTCCCCACCGGCGCGCTCGCCACCCTCGAGGTCGACGCCGAACGCTGGCGAGACCTCGACCATGGGACCGCCACCGCCACCGCCCTGGTCACCCCGCGGTCGCTGGAGTCCATGCCGGGAGCGTGAGGAAGCAGCAGAGCACGCCTCTGGTACGACGACCAGGAAGCCGCGATCGCTCACCCGGAGGGCGGTTTTGTACGTCTTGCCTCACTGCACGGCGTCAGGTGGTGGCCATTGCCCGGGCGGTGGTTGCCCCGGCTCCCCACCTGCGGGCGGCTCCTGTCGCGGGGTGCCGGCGAGTACCGCGGACAGGGCCCGCCCGGCCTCGTCCACCCGTGGCCGCAGGAGCCGCCAGTCCCGCCCGGTGGCCAGTGCCTCGTTCTCGGCGTCCACGGCTGCGACCAACTCCTGGAGCAGGCTGCGGATCTGTCCGGCCCGGTTCCTTCTTCGGTCGTCGGATGCGCGGCCGGCCAGGAGCTCCCATCGGCCGATGAGGTCCATCAAGGCGGCCCGCAGGGGTGGCCATGACAGGGCTCGCTGCCCGGCCGTCTCGGCGGTCAGGACCGGCGGCAGCCGGGTGCTGGTGGTGGTGCGGGTGTCCTCTTCCAGCGCAGCGGCCTCGGCGTCCCAGGCCGAGTTCCTGCGCGATCTCCAGATCAGTACCGCGGCGATCAGCGCGGCAACCAGCACGACCAGCAGGATCCAGCCAAGGGCCCCCAGGCCTCCGGACTCGCTGGCGGCCGGCTCGGCAGCAGCCGACGGCGTGGAAGTGGAGGTTGCCGGCAGCGCCGCCGCCGACGTCGGTGGCTCGACCGATGTCGGGGGCCGAGTGGTCGTCGGCGGTCGGGTGGTGGTCGGGGGTCGGGTGGTGGTCGGGGGTCGGGTGGTGGTCGGCGGCCGGGTCGTTGCTGGCGGCTCAGTGGTCCGGGCCGGTCGTGTCGTCGGCGTGGCCGTGTCGCTCGGTGACTCGGTGACGCTCGGGGCGGGACGGGTGCCGGAGCGTTCGGTCGAGGTACGTGTTGACGAAATGTTGCCATCACCAGTACCGCAACCACCGAGCAGCAGGACCAGCCCCATCACCAGCCCCGCCAGGATGCGCGCCTTGGCTGCCCCGCGCCCGGTGACCGAGGGTCCAGTGCCTAGGTTCCTTCTCGCAGCCATGATCGACCGCGAGACCATCCTCGACGTCCGCATCGGCGCATCACCTCCGGACCAAACGGGGCAGCTGGGGACCAGCCGAACTGACGCCCATGTGGCATGGGGCCTGAGCGCCTCACTATCCCTGGGTGCCCAGTCGGCAGGTGCGGGCGGTGGGCTTGATGCGGCGGCACGAAAGGGCCCCAGGGCGAACGCGTGAGGTAGGCGCTATTGGTCTACACCGGGTCCCCGTCGAGCCGGCGGACAAGGGAGCCAACGCACACCTGTCTCGCTGGCAAGAGCCCGTGCTCCCCGCGGGGCTCGGTCGGCTACTGGCTGGCGCCCTGGCCGTGCAGTTCCTCTTGAAGCTGCTGCTGGGCCTCGTTGGACAGCGAGCTCTTGAGCACGGTGCCGCCGAACTTCGACATCGCCTCCACGGCCTTGTCCGGGGTGACCTTCTCCACCACCATGAACAGCGCCGAGGTGCCCGGCTGGAGCATCTCCCGGACCTGGTCCTGGAACTGCTTGTCGACCGCGTTCTTGGTGACCTTGCCCATCAGCGCG
>JASLIH010000082.1 GCA_030152105.1 Actinomycetes bacterium | reverse complement strand
GCCGCGATGATCACAGTGAGAACTCACGCCACCTGCTCGGCATTGGGGAGCAGGTCGGCGAGTACGCCGGCAGAGCCAGCAAGCGACTCCAAGACACCAGCAGCAAGTGGGCTGGTCGACTCGATCATGCTCAAGTTCGGCGTCGATCTGGCCGGTGCGCTTGGAGAACCCCCGCACCAGTATCTCGGGCATCCCCTGGAGCTCCCGGTTCCCGTGAGCGCCCGCGGCGGTCCACTCCACCCCCAGTGTCCGGACGAGCTGGCGTTGGTAGGTGGCCCGGTAGATGGCGTCCGCAGCCAACCGATGCCGATACAGATCCCGGCCATCCAAGGCCGTCCAGCGACCGTCCGGACCCTGGACCCGGTTGGCGATGACCAGGTGAGTGTGCAACAGCGGGTCACCTTCTCTGGACGTCCGGTGGTCGAACCCGACCGCCAGCAGGCCCTGTCCGGACACGTGCTGGACACCGCCGTGGCCGCGGCGGGCCCCCAGGTGCTCGTCCAGGTAGGCGACCGCCTCGGCCAACCCCGCGTGATGGGCCGCCAGTACGGCCCGGCCGGTCGCCGGGTCGCCGAGGCCGTAGAGGACCGAGACGCTCTTGGTCGGCCGCAGGACCTCGTCGAAGGCGGGCACGGCGTTGCGGCCATGGGGGCGGCCGAGCAGTTCCCCAGTCGTGGGGTCCCGGCCTTCGAACATGGCCTGGAACCTGGCCACGGATGCTTCGCCTGCCAGCCGAGCGAGCCGGCGCCGGCGCCGTACCACCGCCCTGGACTCTCACCGTGGCCAGACAGATACTGCTCCTCTCCTCTCCTCTCCTCTCCTCTCCTCTCCTCTCCTCTCCTCTCCTCTCCTCTCCTCTGACGATTTCGGGTCGAGGGTAGAGCGAACGGCGACGCTTCATCCGTTATGACAAGTGCTGACGGCGGCGGCCAGGTTGGTCAAAGACCGGAAGATGTATGGTCTGGCGTAGTCGTGAGGAGTCATGGTTGCCAGTGGCGTGGCGAGCTGACGTAGAGGCCTGTGTCAGCCGTCCTGCCGCCTTCCCGGTGCATGTTCTGGCAGCTGAACCAACCGCCCCGCCAAGGGGCGGACCCGTGCCATGGGTGAGGGGGCTGGTGAGTCCAGGCCCGGATCGGCTGGCCGGCGTCCGCCGTGGGTCTCGCCCGGGGTGGCGAGTGTCGGCGCGGCCAGCTTCTTCAGCGACGCCGGCCACGAGATCGCCACCGCGGTCCTGCCCGCCTTCCTGACCGGCGTGCTGGGTGGGTCGGCCGCCACCCTGGGGCTGATCGAAGGGCTGTCGGACGCCCTGCTGGGCGTGGCCAAGGTGGTAGGTGGCCCGCTGGCCAACCAGCCCGCCCGCCGGGTCCAACTGGCCCGCGGCGGGTACCTGCTGACCGCGGTGTTCACCGCGGCCATTGGGCTGGCCACGACCGTCTGGCAGGCTGGGGTGCTGCGGGCCGCCGCCTGGGTCGCCAGGGGCGCCCGCACCCCGGCCCGGGACGCCATGCTGGCCGGGCTGGCGCCGCCCGACACCTACGGGCGGGCCTTCGGGGTGGAGCGGGCCGGCGACAACCTGGGCGCGGTGGTTGGCCCGCTGCTGGCCTCGATCCTGGTGGCCACGGTCGGCATCCGGACCTCGTTCTTCTTCGCCCTGATCCCAGGCACCTTGGCCGCAGTCTCGATCAGCGTGGCCGCCGCCCGCACCCGTCCGATGGCCATGGCCGTCCGGGTCCGGGCGCGGGCTCGGCTGGAGTTGCGAAGCCTCCACCGAGCCGGGCTGTTCCGGCCTCTGCTCCCGGTCGCGTTGTTTGAGCTGGGCAACATCGCTACGACCCTGCTCATCCTGCGGGCCACCCAGCTGCTGGAGCAGGGTGGCCGCTCGCCGACGGCGGCGGCGTCGGTGGCCATCTTGTTGTATGCCGGCCACAACCTGACCGCCGCCATCGTCGCCCTGGCCGGGGGCGCCTGGGTTGACCGGCGGGGGCCGCGGCTGGTGTTCGCTGCCGGCGCTGCCGCCTACATCCTGGCCTACGGCGGCTTTGCGTTCCCGATCCACCACTGGCCGCTGCTGGCGGGGTGGTTCTGCCTGGCTGGGGCTGGGATCGGGCTGGCTGAGCCGGCCGAGTCCACCATGGTCGCCCGGCTGCTGCCCGACCGGCTCTGGGGCAGCGGGTTCGGGCTGCTGGGTGGGCTCCAGTCGGCCGGCGACTTCTTGTCGTCGGCGATCGTGGGGCTGCTGTATGTGGCGGCTGCCCCGTCGGTGGGGTTGGCGTATGCCGCGGCCTGGATGGTCCTCGCCGTCGCCGCCACCGTCTGGCTCCACCACCGCGAGGCCGGGGTCGCGAGCTGAGGCCGGGCCCGGCAGCCCCGGATCGGCATGGGTTGTCTGGTCGGCGGGCCATGGGTCGGATGGCGCTGGTGTGAGCGGACCGCTGCCCAGGCAATCCAGCGCATGGCGGCGGCCAGTTGTTGGATGATGCCCTGGTGACCGCTGCCAATCCGGATCGATCGCCGGGCCAGCCGCTTCGGACGGCGGCGATCAGCGGGCTGGCATTCACGGTCTTGTATGTGGTGCATCGCCTGCTGCAGGGCACCGGACCCGACAGCTCCACCGCGGCCGCCGTGGCCACCTACCAGGTCGCCCATCGCGGTGCGCTGGTGGCCAGCGAGGTCGCGGTGGGGCTGGGGTTGCTGGCCTTCATCCCGTTCCTGGCCGGCCTGGTTCCGGTCATCTGGCGGGCCGGCCAGGAATCCCTGGCCGGGGCCGTCGCCATCAGTGGTGGGGTGTTTGTGGCCATGGGCTTTGTGTCCAACGCCACCGAAACCGCGCTCATCTGGGTGGCCGACAGCAACCAGCCCACGGCCGTCCTCGCCCTCGAGCAGCTGCAAGGCCGCACCCCGGTCGTCTGGACCATCACCGCCATGGTGGCGGCGCTGTCGCTGGCGATCTACCGCACCGGTCTGGTCGGGCGTTGGCTGGGGGTGGCCGGGTTGGTCGCGGCCGTGATCTTCCTGCTCGGTTCGGTCTTCAGCGTCCTAGGACCAACCCCGGAGGGGAGCTCGTCCCTGGTTGGGGTGGGCCTGTTCATCGTCTGGATGCTCGTGCTCAGCGCCGCCCTGTGGCGCGCCCCCTCAACCAGCACCACTCCAGGCCCATAGATGGCTCGATTTGGCGCCGGCAGCTGGCGGGATAGCAGGCGGCGGACGGCGAGACGAGCAGGGCGGCGGGTCTGCGCCCGCGGCCAGGATCAGGCTTGGTCGGCGCCTGACCGCCGCTCACAGGGTGCGCCGGCTCCAGGGCGCCGATCCACCCTCCGAGCCGAACTCGATCCCGTGTCCTGTCAGAGGTTCCAGACGAACTGAGACCCAGGACCCTAGCCAGCGTCTGAGGGATGGGGCTGGCGGGCGAGCCCGCACAGGCGGATCACGGCGGCAAGGCCATCGTCGGTTCCTGGCCAGTGCCGGTGGAGTGCCTCCAGGCCGGCCCGGCGCACGACCGAGCGGAGTACTGCGGTCACGATGATGGCGTCATCGGCATAGCCCAGGACCGGGATGACGTCCGGGATGACGTCGATGGGGATGGCAAGGTAGGCCAGCAGCAGCCACAGGCGCACCCGGACGCCCCGGGGCAGCGACCGGTCGCCGGCCAGCCGCCGCAGCAGCCGGAGCAGGTCGGGCAGCAGCCGCAAGGCCTGCTGGAGTAGGTCGCCTCTGGGTCGCGCGACCACCACCGTGAGGATCAAGGCGAGCCAGGCCAAGAGCAGGGCACCGCCCAGGCCGAGAAGTGCCCGGACAATCATGGCAGGAACCGTTCCGTGGCTAGGACAGGGCGTGGGCGATCAGGTCGCCATGACGACCAGTGATGACGGTACGAGCACAGGCGGCAGCGGCGTCGGCCGGTGGAGGCGAAGAAACCTCGCTGACGGCTGGGCATGGTGGGATGGTCCTTGTGCGGTTCGACTCCGGCCGAACGATGATGGCGGGTGTTAGGCGTCCAGTTCGTTGGCGTCGGCGATGTGCAGCTGTCGCTGGCCAGGGACGGGGGTTGGGTTGGGCTCGGGGGCCTCGGCGGCCAGGGCGTCTTCTTCAAAGGCAGCCAACTCCATGGCACAGCGCTCAACGGCGGCCCGAGCCTCGGCCGCGCCGGGAGCGTCGAAGTAGTCACGGGCGGCAATCTTGGCCAGCCAGCTCTGGAAGCGGTGCAGGTCGGCCTCGGATTCCTCGACCTCGGCGTAGGTGGTCCGGCCGCGGGCCCGTTCGCGGTCCAGCTCGGCCAGGAACTCGGGAATGCGCTCCAGCAGGTCGGCGTATTCGACCGCCCGCTCGCGCCGGAAGTCCTCGATGATGGCTTGTTCCTCGGCCGGGTCGGTGAGGGCGACCTTGAGCAGCCGGCCCTGGCCGCCGTCGCGGTGCACCCGGTCCAGCAGGCGCCGGACGGCCCGGGTGATCTCGGACCGGTCGGGGAGCAGACAGACCGACTGCTGCAGGTACAGGGCGCCCAGGGCGCGGAGCCGCCGCCAGACCTGAATGCGCAGCGC
>JASLIH010000041.1 GCA_030152105.1 Actinomycetes bacterium | reverse complement strand
GACGTCCCGTCGGAGTCGAGGCGCTACGGCCTGGGCTTTTGGCTCGCCGGGCATGACAGCACAGTGATGCTTGAAGGACTAGACGCCGGTGTCTCATTCCGGAGTGTGCACGACCCAGCGTCACGGGTGACCCACACCGTGATCTCCAATAACTCCGACGGTGCCTGGCCACTCACCAAGCGCCTGGCCGAGCTGATGGCCAGCTGAGTTCGCACCCGAGGATCGTCCTCAGCCCATCCAAACCCTGCCCGCCGTCGACAGGTCCTTGAGAAAGATCCGGCCCCAGGCCGCTTGGCATCAGTGTGGGGTGGTGGAGGTGGCCGCGGTGCGGAGGTCGTCCGAGCGTCCGGCCGCAAGCCGGGACCATTGGGCAGTAGGACGCCCGTCGGTGCGGAACTGTTCGCCTGCAGTTCCAAACCGTTGGGGCCAGTTAGCGGGTGAGTCTTCCCAGGTCTCTTGCCGGCCGTACACGGTTAGGTCCAACAGGCCGTAACTGGGGGCCATCACCTCTGTGCCGCGGCCGCTGCGCCAGTAGGTCTCGAATACTCGGTCACCGTGCCGCAGGTAGCACACCAGCATGCCGAACCAGCGCCCGGCCAGCAGGGCGTCGGCGGAGTCCTGAGCGGAGTACCACGGCACCTCCCATCCCATGAAGTCGCGGTAGCGGATGGTCTCGTCGTACGGGCCTTCGCAGAAGGTGGCATAGGTGATGTCGCGAGAATGCAGGTAGGACAGCTCGCGGACCTGGCCGTTGAAGAAGGTGCAGCCCTCGCACTGGGCTTCGGCGGGTTCGCCGGTGCGCCACATGTGATAGTAGGTGATCAGCTGCCGGCGACCCTCGAAGACGTCCAGCAGTGTGATCGGCCCGTCCGGGCCGACCACCGTGATGGTGGGGTCCACCTCAACCATCGGCAGCCGCCGACGAGCCGCCGCGATCGCGTCACCTTCGCGGGTGTGCGCCTTCTCCCGAATCAGCAGCTTGTCCAGTTCGGCCTGCCAGGTGGCCCGGTCGACCACCGTGGGCTGTGCAGAAGCGTCGCTGTCGCCGGCCTTCGACGATCCGGCCCTGCTGGACTCATCCTTCATGGTCTCCTCCATGCATCGCGTCCATTGGTCGACCCTATGAGTTAGACCACAACCAGCTGGAATGCTCATCGCCGCGCTGCCCCTGCGATGCGCGCGGATATGCAGGGTGGGATCCCACGTCGACGTGCCGTGCTGGGTTTCCCGACCGCCCTGCAGCAGGCACGTCGCTACCTCCTCGGCCAGGCCTAGCCAGGTGAAGGCGCACCGTCGAGGCGGCCAGCGTCCGGTCCGGAACCGGTCACGGCCACCCTCCGGATCGACCGCATCTCCAGCGCGACCCTCCTCGAAGATGCGCCTTCCGGCTGCGCAAGCCCGACGCCTTCTGCGCGCCGCGGGCGTCGGGCTCGCGACCGGCGCGGCTGCGAGAAATTGTCGGTGCCACCCGCTACGATCGAGCGTGTGTTCGATTAGGGGGTGAGTCCGATGCCCGTGCTGGCCCGGGATCTGGTTGACGGCGCGCTGGTTGTGCCGGGTGAGCTGGGTGGCGATGGCGTGGCGTCGGACTGGTGGGGCAGCGAGTGGCTGCTGGGCGGTTCCATCGACGGGCAGATCGCGGAGCCGTTCTCCGCGGAGCCGGATCACCCGATCGGGGTCGGGGACCTCGACGCGATGCCGCCGGGTCCGGCCTTGGCCGGACGGCTGGCGGCGGTGTCGCCGTGCGAGGTGGGGGATGCGGAGCTGGTTCAGGTGATGGCGGCGGCGGAGCGGCTGGCCCGCTGGTCGTCTGCCCTTCAGGTGCGGGCGATCGCCGAACTCTCTAGGCGGCCGGCCTTCGGTCCGGACCGGGACCGGGACACCGAAGCGGAGCTGCGCAGCGTGGGGGCGCAGGTAGCGGCGGAGCTGCGGGTCGCGCAGGTCACGGGCGAAAGACGTGCGTGGGTTGCGCGCCAGCTGGTGGAGGAGTTCCCGGCGACGTTCAGCGCGCTCCGCAGCGGTGAGATCGATTTCCGACGGGCGGAGCTGATCGCCGCGGTGGCCGACCGACAGGAGATGCGGATCGCCGAGGTCGTCGAGTCACGGGTGCTGCCGAAGGCGGGCAGCCGCACCATCGGTCAGCATCGGCGGGCGATCGAGCGCGAGATTCTGATCGCGGACCCCAGCGGCGAGCGGCGCCGCCACGAGGCCGCGGCTGGGGACCGTCGAGTGTGGTTTGAGCCGTTGCCGGATGGGATGGGCCAACTCGTCGCTGATCTGACCGCGGACGGGATGGCGCTGGTGCGGGCCATGCTCGACGCCGCGGCTGCTGGCATGAAGACCTCCCGTCTCGACCAGGGCAGGTCGATGGATCAGCTGCGCGCGGACGCGCTGGTCGACCTGGCGAGCCTGTCCCTGGCGTCGGGTCGGCTCGGTGGCCACCCTGACGGAGTGATGCTGGCCGAGGCGCAGGGCCGCCGCCCACACATTCAGGTCACGGTGCCCTTCTCGACGCTGATCGGCATCGACGACCACCCCGGGGAGCTGGTCGGCTACGGCCCGATCCCGTCCGACGTGGCGCGGCGGATCGCCGCCGAGGGGACCTGGCGGCGGCTGCTGACGGATCCGGCCACCGGGCGGCTGCTGGACTACGGCACCACCCGGTACACCCCGCCGCAGGACCTGCGGGACGTGATCATCGCGCGGGACCGGGAGTGCATGTTCCCCACCTGCACCATGCCGGCGCACCGTGGCCAGATCGACCACACCATTTCCTACCCGCACGGGCCGACCGCGCAGACCAACCTCGGCCCGCCCTGCGACCCCCATCACGACCTGAAAACCCGGTGGGGATGGCGGGTAGACCAGCCCGCGCAGGGCCGGTTCATCTGGACCAGCCCGGTCGGCAGGCGATACGAGCAGGAGCCTCAGCAGATCGGCCCGATCATCACCACGCATGTGACCGCCCAACACGCCGACCCGCCAGACAAGCCCGACCCGCCCGACGGTGTGGACCCGCCCAACAGTGCGGACCCGCCCGACGAGCCACCGTTCTAACTGAGCGTCGTTGATTTGGATCGTGGCCGAGCGGCTCATCGAGCGACAACCTTCAGACGATCCGCCGGTCGGACGTGGGTGCTGCCACGCCGGGCGAGG
>JASLIH010000648.1 GCA_030152105.1 Actinomycetes bacterium | reverse complement strand
GTGGCCGACCATGGCCTCCGAGATGTACACGGGCACGTGCTTGCGCCCGTCGTGGACCGCGATCGTGTGCCCGACCATGTCGGGGATGATCGTCGAGCGCCGCGACCAGGTGCGGATCACCCGCTTGTCGCGCTTGCGGTTGAGCTCGTCGATCTTCTTCAGCAGGTGGTCGTCCACAAAGGGACCTTTTTTCAGGCTACGAGCCATGGCTTACCTCGCACTCCTCGCGCCGCCACCCTGGTCCATCAGGGGGCCAAAAGCGCCCCCCGAACCCCCCAGGGGCGCCGGGACGCCAATGTGTCGTGGGATCGGCATTTACCGCCCTCTCCCCTTGCGGCGGCGGCGGACGATGAGCTGGTCGGAGGGCTTGCGCTTGCGGGTGCGGCCCTCGGGCTTGCCCCACGGGCTGGTCGGGTGGCGGCCGCCGGAGCTCTTGCCCTCGCCGCCGCCCAGGGGGTGGTCGACCGGGTTCATGGCCACGCCGCGGGTGGTCGGGCGCTTGCCCTTCCAGCGGTTGCGGCCGGCCTTGCCCCAGCTGATCAGCTCCTGCTCGGCGTTGCCGACCTCGCCAACCGTGGCCCGGCAGGCGGTCAGCACCTGGCGGATCTCGCCCGACGGCATCCGCAGGGTGGCCAGGGTGCCCTCCTTGGCCAGCAGCTGGATGCCCGACCCGGCCGAGCGGCCCATCTTGGCGCCGCCACCCGGACGCAGCTCGACGTTGTGGACGATGGTGCCCACGGGGATGTTCTTCAGCGGCAGGGCGTTGCCCGGCTTGATGTCGGCGCCCTCGCCCGACTCGACCATGTCGCCGACCTTGAGGCGGGTGGGCGCCAGGATGTAGCGCTTCTCGCCGTCCAGGTAGTGGAGCAGGGCCAGGCGGGCGGTGCGGTTGGGGTCGTACTCGATCGCCGCGACCTTGGCCGGCACGCCGTCCTTGGTCCGGCGGAAGTCGACGATCCGGTACCGCTGCTTGTGGCCGCCGCCCTGGTGGCGCGCGGTGATGCGCCCGTGGACGTTGCGGCCGCCCTTCTTCGGGCTGGGGGCCAGCAGCGCCTTCTCCGGGGTCCTCTTGGTGACCTCGACGAAGTCGGCCACCGAGCTGCCCCGCCGTCCCGGCGTGGTTGGCTTGTGCTTGCGGATGCCCATGGCTACCTGGCCTCGAAGATCTCGATCTTGTCGTCGGGGTGGAGCGTGACCAGCGCCCGCTTGGTGGCCTTGCGGACCCCGAGGGTGCGCCGGGTCCGCTTGCGCTTGCCCTTGCGGTGCAGGGTGTTCACGTTCGCCACCCGGACGGAGAAGATGGCCTGGATGGCCTCCTTGATCTCCGTCTTGTTGGCGTTGGGGTCGACGATGAAGGTGTAGGTGTTCTCGTCCAGCAGGGCGTAGGACTTCTCGCTCACCACCGGCTTGTAGATGACGTCGCGGGGGTTCTTCACTTGGCGTCACCCTCCTCCAGCACCAGCTCCTCCTCGGCCGCCTTGTCGGTGGTGGACCGGCCAAGGAAGGCGTCGAGGGAGTCGCGGGTGAACACGACGGCGTCGCTGTGGAGCACGTCGTAGGTGTTGAGCTGGTCGAAGGTGATCAGGTGGACGGCCTGGAGGTTGCGGAAGCTCTTGATCGCCGCCTCCTCGAGGCCGTCGACCACGAACAGCAGCTTGCGCCCGCCGAGCCCGATCTCCTCCAGCAGCTCGACCGCCCTGGCCGTCCGGGGGGTGTCGAAGTCGAGGCCGTCGAGGACGACCAGGTTGCCCCCGGCGTGCCGGTCGGTGAGGGCCGAGCGCAGGGCCAGCACCTTCTCCTTCTTGTTGACCCGCAGGCTGTGGTCGCGGGGTGTCGGCCCGAAGACGACGCCGCCGCCGCGCCACTGGGGCGCCCGGATGGAGCCCTGGCGGGCCCGGCCGGTCCCTTTCTGGCGCCAGGGCTTCCTGCCCCCGCCGCGGACCTCGGCCCGGGTCTTGGTCGAGTGGGTGCCGGCCCGGGCGGCGGCGAGCTGGGCCCGCACGACCCGGTGCATCACCGGCACGTTGACCTGGACCCCGAAGATCTCCTCGGGCAGCTCGACCGAGCCGGCCTTCTTGCCCTTGGCGTTGAGGACGTCGACCTTGGCCATCAGCGCGTCACCGCCTTGACGGCGCTGCGCACCATGACCAGGCCGCGCTTGGGGCCGGGCACGGCCCCGCGGATCAGCAGCTGGTTGCGGTCGGGGTCGGCCTTGACGACCTCGAGGTTGAGGACGGTGACCCGCTGGTTGCCCATGTGGCCGGCCATCCGCATCCCCTTGAAGATGCGGGCCGGGGTGGCGCAGGCGCCGACCGAGCCGGGCGAGCGGTGCTTGCGCTCGGTGCCGTGGGAGGCGCCGAGGCCCTTGAAGCCGTGGCGCTTCATCACGCCGGCGAAGCCCTTGCCCTTGGAGACCCCGACGACGTCGACCCGGTCGCCCGGGGCGAACACGTCGGCCTTGAGCTCCTGGCCAAGGGTGTACTCGCCGGCGTTGGCGGTGCGCAGCTCGACCAGGTGGCGGCGGGGCTCGACGCCGGCCTTGGCGAAGTGCCCGGCCTTGGGCTTGGTGACCCGCTTGGCCTTGACGTCCCCGAAGGCGAGCTGGACGGCCGAGTAGCCGTCGCGCTCCGGCGACTTCACCTGGGTGACCGTGTTCGGCCCGGCCTGGAGGACCGTCACCGGCACGACCCGGGCGTTCTCGTCGAAGATCTGGGTCATGCCCAGCTTGGTGCCGAGAAGGCCCTTGAAGGCGGCTGTCCTTGTCATAGCTTGATCTCGATGTCCACGCCCGCCGGAAGGTCCAGGCGCATCAGGCTGTCAACGGTCTTGGGGGTCGGGTCGAGGATGTCGATGAGCCGCTTGTGCGTGCGCATCTCGAAGTGCTCGCGCGAGTCCTTGTCCTTGTGGGGACTGCGGATCACGCAGTAGACCGACTTCTCGGTGGGCAGAGGCACCGGCCCGGCCGTGCGCGCGCCCGTACGGGTCACCGTGTCGACGATCTTGCGTGCCGACTGGTCGATGATCTCGTGGTCGTACGCCTTCAGGCGGATACGGATCTTCTGGTTCATCTCAGCGTCGCCAGGCCCTTGCTACTTGAGGATTTTGATGACGCGGCCGGCGCCGACGGTCCTGCCACCCTCGCGGATGGCGAACCGCAAGCCTTCGGCCATGGCGATGGGCTGGATCAACTTGACCTGCATCTCGGTGTTATCGCCCGGCATGGCCATCTC
>JASLIH010000346.1 GCA_030152105.1 Actinomycetes bacterium | reverse complement strand
GAACAGCACCGCCCCGACCGCCGCCATGACCCAGACCGCCGGGAGCTGCACCATCGCGGCGCCCAGCACCCTCGGCAGCTGGCCGGCCAGGTCGCCGGAACGCAGGCCGTGGGCGAGCCCGGCCAGCAGCCCTCCGCCGGCCAGCACGACCGCCGCCCCTCCGGCGGCCACGACCAGGTGGCTGCCGGCCCACTCGACCCGGGAGGTGGCCGTGGCCAGCACCTGCTCGGCCCGCTGCTCGGCCTCCTCGGCGCGCAGCCGCAGGGTGGCCTGGACGGCGTAGCCGGCGGCCAGCAGGGCGATCCAGGACAGGACCGCGGCCAGGTAGATGTCGGTGATGCTGCCGGACCCGCCGAGGGTGGCCAGGACCTTGGCGGTCTCCGGGTCCTCGGCGGCGAACTGGGCCATGTCCTGGGCGATCACCCCGAACGACAGGCCGGCGATGGCCGACCCGACCGTCCAGCCGACCAGGGAGCCGCGCTGGAGCCGCCAGGCCAGGGCGAGCGGGCTGCGCAGCCCGGGCGAGGCGGCCGCCGGGCCGAGCCGGGTCGCCAGCACCCCGGCACCGAGGTCGCGCCGGACGAGCAGCGCCCCGGCCGCCGCGACCAGGACCACGAGCAGGACGACCGGCAGGACCAGCACGCCCCAGCGCTCGCCGGCGAACGGCCGGAACCGCTCGGCCCAGCCGATCGGCGAGAGCCACGACAGCCACGACAGCCCGGAGGCGGTGTCGCCGATGGCCCGGAGTAGGAACGCGGCGCCCAGCACGGCGAAGGCGATCCCGTTGGCCGGTCGGGCGTACTCGGTCAGCTGCACGGTGATCGCGGCCACGCCGGCGAAGACCAGGCCGTTGAGGCCGCAGTCGGCGGCCAGCGCGACCGACCCGGCCGCCGGGAGGCCCATGGCGACGAACCCGAGCGCGGTGACCGCGGCCAGCACCAGGTTGACGGCCAGCACGTACAGCAGGCTGGAGGCCAGCCAGGCGTGCCGGCCGACCGCGGCCGCGCTCACCAGCTCGGCCCGGCCGGTCTCCTCCTCCTGGCGGGTGTGGCGGGTCACCAGCAGGAGGCTCATCAGGCCGATGAGGAAGACCCAGGGGGTGACCACCTGCCAGGCGGTGGCGCCACCGTAGGTGCTGGCGTCATAGGCCGGGCCCTGCAGGGCCACCACCGCCGGGTTGGCCCCGATGCCCCCGGCCGTCCTGGCCAGCCGGTCCAGGTCGGCCTGGGTCGGGTACAGCGAGACGATGCTGGCGGCCTGGCTGAGGGCGAACACCAACAGCCCGAGGACCCAGACGGTCCCCACGATCCGGTCGCGGCGCAGCGCGAGCCGGAAGAGCTGGCCGGTGCCGGTGAACCCAGTCATCGCTGCGCCCCCTCCCGGGTGGACTGGCCGTTGCCGGCGGGGGTCGTGACCTCCTCGGCCTGGTAATGGCGCAGGAACAGCTCCTCGAGGGTCGGCGGCTGGCTGGTCAGGCTGCGCACACCGGCCGCCGAGAGGTGCCGCAGCACCTCGTTCAGCTGGGCGGTGTCGACCTGGCAGCGGACCCGGGTGCCGTCAACGTGCAGGTCGTGCACGCCGCTCAGGCCGCTCAGGCCGTCGGGCGAGCTGGCCAGCTCGGCCTGGATCGAGGTGCGGGTGAGGTGGCGCAGGTCGCCGAGGGTGCCCGACTCCACCGTGCGCCCGGCGCGGATGATGCTGACCCGGTCGCACAGGGCCTCGACCTCGGCCAGGATGTGGCTGGACAGCAGCACCGTGCGCCCGCTGTGGCGCTCGTCGGCGATGACCTCGCGGAAGGCGGCCTCCATCAGCGGGTCCAGGCCCGAGGTCGGCTCGTCCAGCAGCAGCAGCTCGACGTCGGAGGCCAGCGCGGCCACCAGGGCGACCTTCTGGCGGTTGCCCTTGGAGTAGGTCCGGGCCTTCTTGCGTGGGTCGAGGTCGAACCGCTCCAGCAGCTCGGCCCGGCGCGTGGGGTCGAGGCCGCCCCGCAGGCGGCCCAGCAGGTCGATCACCTCGCCACCGGACAGGCTCGGCCACAGGGTGACGTCGCCGGGCACATAGGCCAGGCGGCGGTGCAGCGCGACCGCGTCGCGCCAGGGGTCTCCGCCGAGCAGCCGGGCCTCGCCGGCGTCGGCCCGTAGCAGCCCGAGCAGGATGCGCAGGGTGGTGGTCTTGCCGGCCCCGTTGGGACCGAGGAACCCGTGCACCTCCCCGGTCCGGACCTCCAGGTCGAGCCCGTCGAGCGCCCGGGTGGGACCGAAGCGCTTCACCAGTCCCGAGATCGCGATCGTGGTTGCCATCGGTGCTACCGCCTCCTCTGGCGATCCGCTGGCCGTTCTCTTCTGGTTTCACACGCTACACTTGTTTCACGAAGTTGTGAACGACGAGTGATGACCGTGAAAGGAGGGGCTGGTGGTCGACGCGACCGATGCCGGGCGCGACGAGGAGGGGGTCCGCCGGTTCATCGAGCGGTTCGCCCTCGACCTGTCCGAGGCGGGCATGCCCCGCATGCCGGCGCGGGCGTTCGCGGCCATCCTCAGCGCCGACGACGGGCGCTCCACCGCCGCCGACCTCGCCGGGGCCCTGCGGGTGAGCCCGGCCGCGGTCTCCGGCGCGGTCCGCTACCTGGTGCAGCTGGGCCTGGTGCGACGCGAGCGTGAGCCGGGGGAGCGGCGCGACCACTATCAGATCTCCAGCGAGACCTGGTACGAGGTGGCCGACCGCCGCGAGGCCATGATCGTTCGCTGGGAGCAGGACCTGGAGCAGGGCATCAAGGCCGTCGGGCCGCACACCCCGGCCGGCGACCGGCTGGAGGAGACCCGCCGCTTCTTCGCCTTCTACCGGGCTGAGCTCGACCGGATCCTGCGCGACTGGCACGACCAGCGTCCCTGACCGGCATCAGCGTGGCGTCTGGCTGGGCTCCGCCGGCTCGGGGGAGGGACTGGGGCCCGGGTGGGTGGCGGGTGGCCGGGTGCGGCGGCGGGCGCGGAGGCCGAGGCAGAGGACGACCACGGCGCCGCCGTAGCGGGCGGCGAAGGCGGCCAGGGTGTCGAGCAGGTCGGCGGCGGCCGACCCGCGGGCGGCGGTGCCCACGGCCGGGGGGCCGGCCGGGGCCAGGGGGACCAGGGTGATGGACAGGGCGACGGCGACCAGGCTGGTCAGGCTCCAGGGGATGGCGGCCACGATGCCGAGCAGGGGCGCCTCGTGCCAGTAGAAGACCCAGGGGGTGAGCAGCAGGTAGGCCAGGAAGAAGGTGGCGATCGGCGGCCACGGGTCGGCGTCGCGGCGCAGGGTGCGGGCGACCAGCACGAAGGCGACCAGGATGCCGGCGACGGCCAGCTGGCGGCCCAGCCGGGCCCCGGTGGCGGCGGCCGCCGGGTCGGACAGGCCGAACACGGGCAGGGCGACGGCCAGCAGACGGCGGACCAGGTTGGGCGGGCTGCCGCTGGAGAAGTGCCCGCTGACGTCGACGGCGCTGGTGAACAGCTTGGAGCCGGCGCTGGCATAGGGCAGGTAGACGAGCGCGGTCAGGACGGTGCCGAGCAGGCCCAGCCCGGCCACCACCGCCACCCGGTCCCGCAGGCGGGGCCGGCCGCTGGCCAGCCAGATGGCGTACAGGGCGGCCAGCGGCCCCATGTAGACCTTGATCAGGAAGCAGCCGACCAGCAGCAGGAAGGCCAGCAGGTGGCGGCCTCGCCGGTGGGCCAGGACGGCCCCGGCCAGGACGAGCAGGAGCAGCGCGTCGACATGGGCCGACATGGCGAACGACTGGAGCACCATCGGGTTCCAGCCGATCAGCAGCAGCGGCCAGCGCGGGTCCTCACCCTTGGTGGGGTCGGCCTGCAGGGCGCGGACCAGCAGCCAGATGGCGGCCAGCTCGGCCGCGACCAGGACCAGCTTGGACAGCACCACCCAGGTGAGCAGGCTCGGCCCGGCGACCGTCGCCATGAGCCGCAGCAGCAGCAGGAACGGCGGCCCGTAGACGGGGCCGAACAGCCGCCACGACCAGAAGCTGTGCCAGGGGTCGGTGGGGTGCTGGTCAGGGAACGACAGGTAGGGGTTGGCGCCGTACTCGGTCTGGACCTTGCCGTAGAAGGAGTAGGCGTAGACGTCCTTTGAGGCGACCGGGGGGACCAGCAGGGCCAGCAGGTGCAGGACCGCCACCCCGGCCAGCAGCAGCGCCCAGCTGGGCCGGCGGCCCCGGCGCCACTGCCAGACGGCCAGGGCGAAGCTGGCCATGGACACGACCCAGAACGCCGTCACCTGCCCCTGGGGCCGGACCTCGACGTCGAAGTCGCGGGTTGTGGGGAGCTGGTGCAGCTCCAGGAACTTCGGCGCCAGGGGCAGGACCAGGAACAGCCCGATCCCGGCGACCAGCCCGGCAAGACACGCCGTGAACATGGCCCGGTCGCTGAACCGCGCCGGCATCCACCGGGGGACCACCCCGCCCTTCATGACCGGGCGAGTCGGCCGGCCAGGGTGCCGGCGGCGGCCGCGGCGGCGAAGAACAGCGGGTCCTCCTCGGGGCCCCGGCCCATCGAGGTCACCTGGAGGCCCCAGCCGGCCAGCAGCTTGGCCGGCTCGGGGGTGGCCACCCGGTGCAGGTCGTGGCGGCCGGCCACGCCGGCGTCGGCCAGCTGGCGGTCGACCAGGGCCGTCAGCTCGGGGTCGGCCAGCTCGGGCACGGCCACCGCCGAGCGGGCCAGGGCCAGGCGGCCCAGCGCGGTCAGGCTGTGGTGGCTGACCCCCCGGTGCCGGGGCCGCCGGTCGGCGGCCGACAGCCGCAGGCAGGCCACC
>JASLIH010000609.1 GCA_030152105.1 Actinomycetes bacterium | reverse complement strand
GCGTCGACGTCGAGGCCCTCTACGACGAGAAGCGCTACCGGCCACTCATCCGCCAGGTCGACGGCAAGCCGATGTTCCTCTACTAGCGGGTCTAGGCCTCGGGGTCGGGGCTTGGTACCAGGTGCAGGCGCTGGCTGGTCGCTGAGCGCTCGTCGAGGCGGCCGGCCAGCAGCACCACCGAGGCCCGGAAGGCCCGCACCTTGTCGACGATCTCGGCCACGCTCTCCCTGACCACATAGCGGCTGCCGTCGACCAGCGTCACCACCGTCTCGGGGGACGCCTCGACCCGTTCGATCAGGTCGCAGTTCACCGCCACGGTGGTGCCGTGCAGGCGGGTCACGATGATCATGGGTCCTACGGTCGGCAGCCGAGGGGCCGAGCTGAGGGCTACTCGAGCCAGAGCAGCGGCGACATGCGGCGGGAGCCGCTGCGCAGCTTGGCCTCGGCCCGGTCCATGGACTCCCAGAGCTCCTGGATCTGGCGGTGCACGGCCTGGAGCTCGTTCGGGTCGCACCAGTCGTCCTCGATCGTGCGGACCAGGTCGTGCCGGTAGTCCTCGACGACCCCGCGCAGCTCGAGCGTCTTGTCGGCGAGGTTGCGAAGGTCGAGGGCCAGCCGCCGGACGAGCATCGGGTCCGTCATCGTCGAGTCACCCTCCAACCGTTCGAGCCATGGTGCGAACGGAGCATACCGTCTGGAAGGGAGCAAGACGGGGAGGCTTGGAGGAGTACTCGGAAATGTTATGCAGCCCTGATCTGATCAAGCGAATCCGTTGCCTGAACGGGGATTCAGGCCGGGAAGGGCGTCGCCGAACCGGTCTCGGCGGCACGTTCGAGCAATGGCCGCGGAGCCGCGTCGAGCCGAGCCCGGAAGTCGGAGCAGGCGGCGATCGCGGCGTGGTAGGCGGCCCGGCGTTTGGCCAGGCGGCCCTCGGGCCGGGGCTCGGCCGGGAGGGTGTCTGGGTCGAGGTGGGCGTTGAGCCCGTCGCGGAGCAGGATCAGGGCCTCGGCCCGGAGCTGGGAGACGCGCGACTCGGTGACGCCCAGCTCGCCGGCGATCTCCAGCATCGGCCGCTCCTGGAAGAAGTAGCCGATGACCACGGCACGGAGCCGCTCGGGCAGGGCGAGCACGGCGTCGGACAGGTACGCGCGCCGCTCCCGGTCGACCAGGACATGATCGGGGGCGCGGTCGTCGCCGGGCAGCAGGTCGCCGGCCTCGCCGTCGGCCACGATCGACTCGTAGTTGAGCACTGTGGCCCGGTGGACGTCGTCGACCAGCTTGTGCACGGCCTGGGCGTCGGTGCCCAGCTCGGCGGCCAACTCGGCCTGGGTCGGGGTCCGGCCGAGCCGCCCGGTCAGCTCCTCACCGGCCTGCTGGAGCCGCCGGGCCCGCGGGCGGACCGAGCGGCTGGCCCAGTCCGAGTCGCGCAGCTCGTCGAGCAGGGCACCGCGGATGCGGGTGGCGGCGTGGCGCTCGAAGCTCGCCCCCCGGTCGGGGTCCCAGCTCCTGGCCGCCTGGGCGAGGCCGAGCATGGCCGCCGACGAGAGGTCGTCGCGGTTGACGTGGGACGGCAGCCGGCGGGCCAGCTCGTTCACCGCCTGGCTGGCCAGGTGGAGGTGGCCACGGACCAGCTGGTCCTCGCTGGTGGAGCGGTCGGGCGTCATAGCTGAGGTCTCGACCACTCTCCGTGGCTGCCTCATCACCCGATTGGACGGTTAGGCCCGGTCCTGCGGACTAGTCATCCCGGCCTACCCGTGGTTCCGGTGTAGCCTCACCTGGCAGAGCGCGCACGGGAGGTGGGCAGGATGCCGCGGGTGGCGGTGGACGTGATGCTGAAGCGGGAGATCCTCGACCCGCAGGGCCAGGCGGTCGAGCGGGCCCTGCCGGCGCTCGGCTTCGCCGGCGTCTCCGACGTCCGCATCGGCAAGCACGTCGAGCTCACCGTCGGTGACGGCGACGGCGAGCAGGCGGCCCGCCAGGTCGCCGAGGCGCTCCTCGCCAACCCGGTGATCGAGGAGTTCTCGGTGCGCCTCCTCCCCGACTGAGGGCCGGAAGTGGCCCGCCAGTTGAGTGACCGGTCCCGGCTCAGGTCGCCCCGGAGGCCACGGCTGCCGGCCGTCGGCCGTCCTCGCCGGCTCTCCCCGGACGAGGTGGCGGCCATCAGGGCGCGTCCCTGGCCGCGGCTGCCCTGGTGGCTGTGGCTGGCCGTGGTCCTCACGACCGTGACCATGGTGGTGGTGGGGGTCGGGATCTTCGGGACCGTACCCGACCAGCTCCCGGTCGCGGCCCGGCGCTCCCCCCCCACCGCCACCCAGAGCCACGGCGTCGGCGACCTCCGCGTCCCCATCCTGGAGCCGGAGAACCGCGACCGGCTCGTCCGCCGTCAGGCCAGCTGCCCCCGGCTCGACCAGGTCACCCTGGTCGGGACGGCCGGCGAGGTGGCGCTGCTGGACGCGGCCGCCACCAAGCTCTGCGCCCTGCGCTCGACCGCCCCGATCCAGCGGGCCCGGTCCGGGCTCCAGGACGCCAGGGCGGTGGTGCAGTTCGCCAGGTTCGAGCTGACCATCAACGAGTCGACCACCGTCTTCGGCGCGGGCCCGCCGCAGGTCATGGTCCACTCCAAGTTCCAGCAGGGCGAGGCCGCCGCCGACCGGGTCGCGGTCGTGCTCGTCCACGAGGGCGCGCACGTCGCCGACGGTGGCCCACCCGACGCGGCCGGCGAGCTGGCCGCCCGCACGGCCGAGCTGGACGCCTGTGGCCGGCTGTTCACCGGCGGCGCCCAGCCCAACCGGGGCTGCGCCGACGCGGCCGCCCTGCTCTCGGGCGACGACGCCAGCGCGATCCAGCGGCTGAAGGAGGCAGGATACCGATGAGCCGGAGGGGTCCGGGGAACCCCAAGGGGGTGCCCCGATGAACTTGGAGGTGGACTGGCCGGTCGGGCGGGCCGGGGTGGCGGTGGTCTCGCCATCGGAGGTGGAGACGGCGTTTCTCGGCGGGGCGACCGGCGGCGACCAGTTCGAGGTGGCGTCGGTGACCAAGCTGATGACCTCGCTGGCCGCCCTGGCCGCGGTCTCCTCGGGCCTGATCGAGCTCGACCAGCCGGTCCCCGAGGCCGGCGAGGGCGTCACTGTTCGCCACCTGCTGGCCCACGCCGCCGGGTTCCCCTTCGAGCCCCCCGGGCGGCAGCGGCCCCCGGCCCAGCGCCGCATCTACTCCAACATCGGCTTCCGGGTGCTGGCCGAGGCGGTCGCCGACGCCGCCGGCACGACCTTCGCGACCTGGCTGTCCACCAGCGTGCTCGACCCCCTGGAGATGTCGGCGACTCGGCTCGTCCACCGCCGCGGGATCGACGGCGACCCGGCCGCCGGGGCCGCCTCGACCCTCGACGACCTGGTCCGCCTGGCCCGCTGCCTGCTGGAGCAGGGCGCCCCGGTGATCGGCCCCGACCTGTTCGCCGAGGCCACCACCGTCCAGTTCCCCGGCCTGGCCGGCCTCGTGCCCGGGGTCGGCCGCTTCGACCCCTGCGACTGGGGGCTCGGCTTCGAGCTCCACGACGGCAAGCGCCCCCACTGGATGGGCGACCGCCGCTCGCCATCGGCCTTCGGCCATTTCGGGGCCAGTGGCTGCTTCCTCTGGGTCGACCCCGACGCCACCCTGGCCGCCGCCGCCGTCACCGACCGCCCCTTCGACGACAGCAAGTGGGCCATGGCCACCTGGCCCGCCTGGTCCGACCGCCTGCCAGCGGCCACCGGCTGACCCGGGTCGCCAGGGTCGTCTGGTAGCCTCCCGACCGGTGGACGGCCGAGGCGAGGAGCGGGCGTGCGGATCGGGGTGGTGACCTTCCCGGGGTCGTGCGACGACCGGGACGCCCGCACCGCCGTCGCCTCGATGGGCGGCGACCCGGTGGCCCTGTGGCACGGCGACGGCGACCTGCGCGGCGTCGACGCCGTGGTCCTCCCGGGTGGCTTCTCCTACGGCGACTACCTGCGCTGCGGGGCGATCGCCAGGTTCTCCACGGTGATGGGCGCGGTCGCCGGCTTCGCCCGCTCCGGCGGCCCCGTCCTCGGCATCTGCAACGGCTTCCAGGTCCTCTGCGAGGCCGGCCTCCTCCCCGGGGCCCTGCTACGCAACGCCGGCCTCCGCTTCGTCTGCCGCGAGGTCGAGGTCACGGTCGAGTCCACCACCACCGCCTGGACCTCGGCCTGCACCGCCGGCGGGTCCCTCACCATCCCCGTCAAGCATGGCGAAGGCCGCTACGTCCACGACGACCCGGCCGCCCTGGCCGCCGCCGGCCAGGTCGTCTTCCGCTACGCCCCCGGCCACAACCCCAACGGCTCCCTGGCCGACATCGCCGGCGTCCGCAACCCGGCCGGCAACGTCGTGGGCCTCATGCCCCACCCCGAGCACGCCGTCGACCCCCTCCTCGGCCCCACCGGCGGCCGCACCCTGTTCGAGTCGGTCCTGACCGCCCGTGTCTAGCGTCGTCGAGGGGCTCTATCGCCAGCTGGGCCTCACCGACGAGGAGTTCGAGCGGATCCTCGGGGTGCTGGGGCGGGAGCCGAGCCGGGCCGAGCTGGCGATGTACTCGCTCATGTGGTCCGAGCACTGCTCCTACAAGTCGTCCAAGGTCCACCTGCGGCGGCTGCCCAGCCAGGGCGCGAGGGTGCTGCAGGGGCCGGGGGAGAACGCCGGCGTGGTCGACCTCGGTGACGGGGTGGCGGCGGTGTTCAAGATCGAGTCGCACAACCACCCGTCCTTCGTCGAGCCGTTCCAGGGGGCGGCGACCGGGGTCGGGGGGATCATCCGCGACATCCTGGCCATGGGGGCGCGGCCGGCGGCCAGCCTCAACTCGCTGCGGTTCGGCGACCCGGCCGAGCCGCTGCAGCGGCGGCTGCTGGAGGGGGTGGTGGCCGGGATCGGCCACTACGGCAACTGCGTCGGGGTGGCCACCGTCGGGGGCGAGGTCTCCTTCGACCCCTGCTACGCCGGAAACCCGCTGGTCAACGCCCTCACCGTCGGGTTCATGCCGGCCGAGCGGCTGCTGACCGGCCGGGCCGAGCAGCCGGGCGACCTGGCCGTCCTGATGGGGGCCAAGACCGGCCGTGACGGGATCGGGGGGGCCAGTGTGCTCGCCTCGGCCAGCTTCGAGGAGGGCGACGACGCCAAGCGCCCGAACGTCCAGGTGGGCGACCCGTTCCAGGAGAAGCTGCTGATCGAGGCCTGCCTCGAGCTGGGGGAACGAAGGCTGCTCCGCGGCCTCCAGGACCTGGGCGCCGCCGGGATCAGCTGCGCCGTGGCCGAGGTCGCGGCCCGGGCCGGGATGGGCATGGAGGTCGACCTGGACGCCGTGCCCCTGCGCGAGCCGTCGATGGAGGCCTGGGAGGTGCTCGTCTCGGAGTCCCAGGAGCGCATGCTGGCCCTGGTCGCCCCGGACCGGCTCGACGACGTGCTCGAGGTCTGCCGCCGCTGGGGGATCCTGGCCAACGTCCTCGGGGAGATGACCGAGCCGGAGGGGTCCGGGGAACCCCGAGGGGGTGCCCCGGTGAATCGGGAGGGGTCCGGGGAACCCCGAGGGGGTGCCCCGGTGAATCGGGGGATCGTCCGGGTCGGGTTCCGGGGCGAGGTGGTGGCCGAGGTGCCGGCGGCCAGCCTGGCCGACGACGGGCCGGTGTACTCCCGCCCGCTGGTCCGGCCCGACCCGCCGGCCGCCGGGGCCCTGGCCGAGGTCCCACTGGACGCGGAGGTGGCCGAGGCCGTGCTCGCCCTGGCCGCCGACCCGACCTGTGCCTCCAAGCGCTGGGTGTGGGAGCAGTACGACCGCTTCGTCGGCCACGGCACCGTCGCCGGCCCCGGCTCCGACGCGGCCGTGCTCCGGGTCCCGGGAAGCGGCCGGGCGGTCGCCCTGGCCACCGACGGCAACGGCCGCTACACCGCCCTCGACCCGGCCGCCGGAGCCGCCCTGGCCGTGGCCGAGGCCGCCCGCAACGTCGCCTGCACCGGCGCCCAGCCGATCGCCGTCACCAACTGCCTCAACTTCGCCAGCCCCGAACGGCCCGAGGTGATGGGCTCGTTCGCGGCCGCCGTCGACGGCATGGCCGCCGCCTGCCAGGCCCTCGGCCTGCCCGTCACCGGCGGCAACGTCAGCTTCTACAACGAGTCGTCCGGCCGCCCCATCCATCCCACCCCGATCGTCGGCGTCCTCGGCCTCCTCGAGGACCCCGCCGCCGCCGTCCCGTCCGCCTTCCCCCGACCCGGCATCGACGTCTGGCTCCTGGGCGAGACCCGGGTCGAGCTCGGCGGCTCAGCCTGGCAGCGCCTGACCACCGGCCAGCTGAAGGGCCGCCCCCCCGCCCTCGACCTGGCCGCCGAGGCCGCCCTCCACCGCCTGCTGGTCACCCTCGCCACCCGCCGCCTCCTCGCCGCCGCCCACGACCTCTCCGACGGCGGCCTGGCCCTCGCCCTTGTCGAAGCCACCGTGGCCACCGGGGTCGGCGCCACCATCACCCTCCCGCCCGGCGTCCCCCCGCTGGCCGCCCTGGTCAGCGAGTCGGCCTCGCGGGTCCTACTCGCGGTCCCCCCGGCGTCGGCCGAGGAGCTGGCGACCCTGGCCGCCGAGGCCGGGGTCCCCGCCACGCGCCTGGGGACAACCGGCGGCGACCGCCTGGTCGTCCCCGGCCTCCTCGACCTCCCGGTGTCCCGTCTCCGCGCGACCTACGAGGCCGCCCTCCCTCGGGCCCTCGGCGAGCTCGCCTGACCTCAGCGTAATCTCAGTGGTCCGTGCGACAGTGGAACGACGACGTCGGCTGGCCGGAGGACCGCATGGGTGGATGGCGGCGAACCGGTGTGGCCGTGGTGGCGCTGCTGG
>JASLIH010000604.1 GCA_030152105.1 Actinomycetes bacterium | reverse complement strand
TCGAGGAGGGCGTCAGGGAACGGCTGCAGCCAGATGGGCTCGTCGCGCGGCGTCGGCACGGGCGCTTCGAACTGCGACACATCCCACTCCCTGGCCGGGCGCCGGCTCGCCGCGCGGCGCGCGTTGAGGCACCGGTTGGTGGCGATCTTGTACAGCCAGGTACGCAGCGAGGCGCGTTCCTCAGTGAACCCGCCGATGCCTTGCCAGGCGGCCAGCATCGTCTCCTGGACGGCGTCCTCGGCGTCGGCGAAGGATCCGAGCATCCGGTAGCAGTGCACCTGCAGGTCCCGCCGGTGGGACTCGGCCAGCTCCCGGAACGCCTCGCCATCCCCGGCCCGTGCCCGTGAGAGCAGATCGGCTGTCATCATCCTGCGCGCTTTCCCTTCCGATCGCATGGCGCCTCCACCCGGTATATACACCGCCCGGACGGCGAACTGGGCGGCCCGCGAACGGCCAGTTTCCCGGCGCCGCGGTGTATGTATCACCGACCGCCCGGACGATCCAGGCGCCGAATCGTGCCGCAGCAGCTGGAAACGACCCAGGGCGTGGCCCGTCCACCTAGGCAGCTACCGAGTCAACGACATAGCGGCCGGCAGCGAGCACCGCAGCCTGAGGGCCCCGCACCTGACAGGCGGAACACCACCGACCCGTGACCCGCAGACCGTGAAGGGAACTGGCCATGTACCTCCAGTACCAGCTCATGAAGACCCTGCAAGACGAGCGGCTGCGGTCGGCGGCACGAGACCACCTCGCTGCCGAGGTGCGGCGAGCCCGCACGGCCAGCCGTGACCATGCGGCCGCGACTCGAGCCAGGGGCACGGCTACGATGCCCAGGAAGCAGGGGGCGATCATCGGACTCGGCATCCCGCTGGGCGCCATCTTGCTGTTCCCCCAGGGAATCATCCCCGCCGTGCTGAAGCTGGCCCCCGCACGGGGGCGCGTCTGGTTCCTCCCGCTTTACCTGCCGAAGCCACTGCAATGGCCAGCCTGCTCCGTGATGATCATCCTCGGCGTGGCCGTATATTGCTATGTCCTGTGGACAATGCGGCAACTGAAGAAATCCAGCCGGGACCCCACGCCGGAAAAGGCGGCGGGCGGTCACCCAGTCGCCGCTGACGCGTATAGGAACCGGGCAAGCTGAGGAGCAGCTCCCCAGGATGCACCTGCGGCGCACGCACAGAACACTCAGATCAGCATCTCCGCGAGTGTCGCCCTCAGACCTATCCTGGCCGCGCAGATCGGCGGGTCGGCGCGTTCAGTGCAAGATAAGGACCAATTACGAATCGTGAGCATTACCTGGCCATAGGTGAGCCCCGAGCGCTGATTCGGCGCGGCTGAGGGCGGCACCGATCGTGTGGGTGGCGGCACACATATCGGTTCTGGGGTCCCTCGGCTTTGAGGCGCGATCGACCAGTCTGGCTGGAGGCGGGGATGGCTGCCTGGCGCCGCAGTGGGCACGGCTGCCTTTGCCTTCGATATGGCATGGCCGCGGCGCATTTGCTTCGGTATGGCTGTCTGGTCCGGGTCACGCCGCGACGGCCTTGCTGCTGAGCGGATGTCCGAGCAAGCATTCGTCAATGCCCAGGCGGAGAGGTCACAGCCCGGCCTGTGGCTGAGGGCGGTCAGATCCAGACCGGGCCGTCGTGGCGGGGCTTGCCTCCCCTCAAGCTCGGTTACCGGCCGGTAGCACCTGACCGATGGTTTCGGGTCTGGACGATTTGCCGCTGGGCGTGACACTGGTGGCGTTTTGCCTGGCCGGTGGTGGCGGGAGATGCGGCCGGTCAGCGTCAGTTGCAGCGCTGCCGTCGGTGCCGGCAAGAAGGGCCAGGACTTCGCCGACGGTGCGGTCGTGCCGGGTGGGTTCTGGCAGCGGCAGGTGCGCCTGGATCTGGTAGCGGTTGCGGCGGCCGTCCTTCTGTTTGACTACGTAGCCGGCCTTGGCCAGGTCGGTGACGATGCTGTAGGCGCTGCGTTCGGTGATGCCCAGGCTGGCCGCGATGTCGCGCAGGCTCACTCCGGGGTCGTGTGCGATGCAGAGCAGCACCCGGGCGTGGTTGGTCAGGAAAGTCCAGTTGTCCACCACTAGCAGGCTACCAAATTCTGGAAATGTATTGCTAGTTTTTAGATGTGGGCGTAGCGTCCAAGGTAGGCACCGGACCTCAGCCGCCGAGGGCGGCCAGCTACCCGGGGCTACCGGAGGAGCGCATGCCCAGGCTCGGCGTCATCCGGGCCGTGCGCATGGCGTTCGCAGTGCCGCGTACCCGGCTGAGGCCGCCGGTGCCCCACCCGAGCCCGCGGCGGTGGTGATGGCACGCAGAGGAGGCATGTCGGGCGGAGCTATCGTCCGGCCAGACGTGACAGATCCCCGGCTGGCCGAGGCCAGGGAGTGCTTCCTGACAGGTGAGCCGACCGGGCCTGGCCGGGTGCGTGAAGCGATCCTGGCGTCGTGGCGGCGCTGTCGGGCGTGGAATGTCGCCGCCGATCGCATCCGCCTGTCCTATGTCTGCGGTCCCGACCTGGACACCCCGCTGACCCGTAACGCCCTGCCGGTGCTGAGGAACCTGCGCGACAATCTCCAGGGCCAGCCGGCCAGCGTCATGCTGACCGATGCGCGCGGCGTGCTGCTTTACCGGCTGACGGCCGATCGCGATTTCGAGCGGCACCTTGACGGCGTTCATCTGCTGCCGGGTTTCAGCTCTGCCGAGGAGTTCGCCGGGACTAATGGCATGGGCACGGCGCTGGAAAGCGGCCAGGCGGCGCACGTGTTCGGTCACGAGCATTACGCCGAGCATCTGGAGGATCTCGCCTGCGCCGCAGAG
>JASLIH010000532.1 GCA_030152105.1 Actinomycetes bacterium | reverse complement strand
TCAGGCGGGAGAACTCGATCCTGGTGCGTCCGTCCCAGGAGTCGAGGTCGTCCAGGAACCAGTCGTCGAGCGTGGTGCGCATGCACGGCACGGCGGACGCGCTCGGGACCGACTGCGCCATGAGGACCATCTGCTTGTCGAGCTGGTCCTCGGACGGCGTACACGGCAGGATGTGCACGGGATCGCCGATCGCGCTGCTGCAGCCGGCTGCGAACACCAGCGCGGCGACGGCCACGAGGACAGCGACCCGGCTCATATCGGGTTCAGCATGCCGACGACGATCACGGTCAGCGGTACGGCGGCGATCACGAGCCCGACGATGAGCGCGACCCGGCGCACGGTCCACCGCTGGATCGGGATCGGGCGCGGCCGCTCGGGCAGCAGCGCGACGAACTCGGCGTGCAGGTCACGACCCTGCTGGTGCATCATCTGGCGCAGCTGGGAGGGCATCGTGAGGCCGCGGGTGGCCGCGAAGGCCTCGGTGATCTCCGCCACCGAGAACTGCTGGCGGGCACGCGCGTACACCTGTTCGGGGCTGGTCCGCAGCGCCAGGACGAGCATCATGTTCCCCAGGTCCACCGCCTGGCGCCACGGGCTGGGGCGCAGCTCACCAAAGGCGGTGTCGATCACGTGCAGGCGGCCGTTGCGTACCATCAGGTTGGCCGGCTTGATATCCCGATGGGCCAGGCCGGCCTCCCAGAGGCGGCGGACGATCCCCAGCCCCTGGTCGATCAGGTCGTCGTCGACGTCGACCTCGCCGATCTCGTGCGCGTTGTCGAGGAACTCGGTGACGAGCAGGTATTCGCGCTCGGGGGTGATCTCGACGACCCCGTAGGGTGGCGGCACCGGCAGGCCGGCGTCGCGCATCAGCCGTAGCAGGTAGTCCTCGTACTGCACCAGTCGGCGCACCGTGTTGAACGCCTTCTCGTCCTCCAGCTGGCCGTAGAGCAGCGTGCGACCGAGCTTGTACCAGCGGTCCGAGCGCAGATGGGTGGCCGAATACAGCTTGGCGAACAGGTACGTCTCCGGGTCGCCCTTGACCGTGATCCGCAGCGGGGTTGAGCCGCCCGAGCCCTCGAGGTTGAACGGCTTGATCGCCACCGGGATCACGCCGAGCTGTTCCTCCAGCGCGTGCGCGATCGCGTCATGCCGGGCGCCGCTGACGTCGAGATGCGCGGTGCGGCGGCGGCGGTAGCTGACCGGGAAGGCCTCGTTCGGGACGAACAGCCGGAACGCGACGAGCGGGATAGCCACCCCGATCACGACCGCGAACAGCACGTCGAACGGTCCCTCCTGGGCCAGGTAGAACCGTGAGAGCGCGGTGACGCCGAGCAACACGGCGACGACGAGCTTGCCCCGCTCCCGCAGCCGTCCGGCCGGGACCAGCGTGTACAGGCCGGTGACGAGGATGGCGGTGAGGAACGCCATGGGCACCGACGGCAGCGCGGACTCTGTCCAGGGGCCGAGGATCTCCACCCCCAGCGGCCGAGGGCGATGGAGCGCGTCGCTCGCGAGCGTGCTCGCGAGCGTCACCACGAACAGCGCGACGGCGCAGACAAGCAGGTGCCGCCAGCGCCGCCAGACCACCAGCACGACGAGCGTCGCCCACCACACGGCGAGCATTCCGAGCGGGGCCGGGTGAGAGAGCACCCCGGCCGCGCGGGCGGCCTGGGTGAGCCAGGGCGTGCGGATCCCCTCCAACGCGCTCAGGACCGCGTGGTCGACGACGTCCGCGGCGACCGCCGCCTGCTGCACGTTGCCGATCAGCACCCCGGCGACGACCGCTACCCCGATCAGCAGCAGCCAGCCCTTGCCGGAGGCGTGCAGCTGTCGCGGCAGCGGAGGTGGCTCGCCGGACGGCCGGCGCCGGCGCCGCACCCTGGTGGCCGTGGACGCCGCGGGAGCGGCCACCAGGTGGCCGTCGCCCGGCGCGCCGGCGTCGAACGGGGTGGATGCGGTCACGACGCCTCCATCGGCCGCTCGTCGGGCGCGCACCAGAGAAGATCCGGGAGCCCGTTGATCGCGGCAACCACCCGCTGCCCGGGCCCGGTCATTGGGCCGTCCTTCGCGCCGAGCACGATGAACATCCACCGACCAGTACCAGGACCAGCAGGGACCGCTGCTGGGCGATCACCCATCCGATCCGGGCGTGCGCCATCATGGCGCATTGTCGCCACAGCCGCCCCACAGTGTCCAGCTTGCTCAGCTGGGCGTCCTCACGCCCAGGACCCGACACACCCGTGATGATCAACCGACGGGGCGCCTGCCGGCGCCGCCGCCGGGAGCACAGCGACGGTCGCGACTCAGGTGCCGGCAACCGTCCGGGGTAGGCGCCGTCGGGTCGAGATGGTCCAGCCGATCAGGGCCGCGGCACCGCCGACCAGTCCCCCGACCAGGCCGAGCAGCAGGGCGGCGAGTGCGTCCAGGTTGGCGCCGGGAGCTTCCAGGCTGGGATTCGCGGCCGTCGCTGTGGCAGGGGGCGGGACGAAGGGGTCAGGCACGCGGGCGACACGGCGCTGCTCGGCCTCCCACAGCGCGGTCGCGGTGGGGTCGGTCACGGGAGCCGTCGCCGGCCCACGCCGCTGGAGGTTGTGCTCCAGCTCCGATTGGT
>JASLIH010000448.1 GCA_030152105.1 Actinomycetes bacterium | reverse complement strand
CGATCCCGAGGGGAGCCTCACGGCGACCGACAGGGACGAGCCCTCGCTCGAGGTCGCGGCCCCGGACGCCGGGCCGGGCCCCGGCGGGGCGGTGTTCGAGGCGGTCGAGGTCGCCAGGCGGGCCGAGGCGTCCGAGCTGGGGCCGGGGACCCTTGCCGGGGTGGAGCGGACGGTGGCCCGCCTCCGCGACGCCGCCGCCGGCACGCCGCCGGGCGAGCTCATCCCGGCCGCGCTGGCCCAGCTCGGCTACGTCGGCCGGCTGCTGGAGCGCCGGCCGACCCTCGCCCAGCACCGGCGGCTGCTGGTCGCCGCCGGGTGGCTGTCGGTGCTGGTCGCCCAGCTCTCGTTCGAGGCCGGGGACCGGGAGGCGGCCGAGGCCAGCCGCGACGCCGCCTTCCGCCTGGCCCGGCAGTCCGGGCACGCCGAGCTGGCCGCCTGGTCGGTCGAGGCCCTGGCCCTGTGGGCCCTGGCCGACGGCCGCTTCACCGACGCCCTCGAGCTGGCCCAGTCCGGGCAGGACCTGGCCCCGCCGGCCAGCGCGGCCGCCGTCCAGCTGGCCCTCGACGAGGCCCAGGCCTGGGCATCGCTCGGCGACCAGAGCCGGGCCGCCGGCGCCCGCCACCAGGCCGCCCTCACCAGGGCCATGCTCCCCACCGCGTCCTGGTAGGCACCGCTCGGCAGGGCCGGGGCGCGCCCGGATTGCGTGGGTGAACTAGGCTTGCGCCGACAGCATCGACGTGACCCCCGGGAGCCCGCAGTGTCCGACCTGTTCGCCTGGCCCAGCGTGCTCGGGCCGCTGCTGCGCCGTGAGGACCTGAGCGAGGAGCAGGCCGGCGCCGCGATGGACTCGGTGCTGGCCGGGGAGGCCACCCCGGCCCAGATCGCCGCCTTCGCCACCGGCCTGCGCATCAAGGGCGAGACCGCCGCCGAGATGACCGGCATGGTCAAGGCGATGCTGGCCGCGGCCGCGCCCCTCGAGGTGCCGGGCCCGCTGCTCGACACCTGCGGCACCGGCGGCGACCGGGCCGGCACTTTCAACGTCTCCACCCTGGCCGCGCTGGTCGCCGCCGGCGCCGGCCAGCGGGTGGCCAAGCACGGCAACCGGGCCGCCTCCGGCCGCTGCGGCAGCGCCGACCTGCTGGAGGCGCTCGGGGTGGCGATCGCCCTGCCGCCCGAGGGGGTGGCGGCCACCCTCGCCGAGGTCCGCATCGGCTTCTGCTTCGCCCCCGTGTTCCACCCGGCGATGCGCCACGCCGGCGGGCCCCGCCGCGAGCTCGGCGTCCCGACCGTCTTCAACTTCCTCGGGCCCCTGGCCAACCCGGCCAGAGCCGGCCACCAGGCCCTCGGCGTGGCCGACCCGCGCATGGCCCCGGTCATGGCCGAGGTCCTGCGCCGCACCGGCATCCACCACGCCCTGGTGTTCTACGGGCACGACGGCCTGGACGAGCTGACCACCACGACCACCTCGACCCTGCTCGACGTCAGCGCCGACGGGGTCCGCGAGCTGGTGGTCGACCCGGTCGAGCTCGGCCTGGCCGCCGTCGAGCGTGAGGACCTGGTCGGCGGCGACGTCGACCGCAACGTCGCCATCGCCAAGGAGGTCCTGGACGGCCAGGGCGGCCCGGCCCGCGACCTGGTGCTGCTCAACACCGCCGCCGCCCTGGTCGCGGCCGACGCCGCCATCAGCCTGCCCGAGGGGCTGGAGGCCGCCGCCCGCTCGATCGACGACGGCCGGGCCAGGGACGCCCTCGACGCCTGGGTCGAGAGCTCCCGCCGCATCGCCACCGCCGGCTGACCGTCCGTCCACCCTCTGGCGGTGCTCCTCGGGCGCGAGGAAGGGCACCAGCCGGGTCAGTCCGGCTGGCCGGCCTCGAAGCCGACCGAGAACATCTGGTCCAGGTCGTGACGGGAGTAGGTGCGGAAGGCGATCAGGGTGCGGGTCGTCTCCACTCCCTTGACCTTGCGGATGTGCTCGGTGACGGTCGCGGCCAGGTCGTCGTGGTCGCCGACCCGGACCACCGTGACCAGGTCCCAGTCGCCGGCCACCGAGTAGACCTCGCTGACCCCGTCGAGGTCGGCGAGCGCCTGGGCGGTCTCCGGGGTCTGGTCGACTTCGCAGGTGACGAGCACGATGGCGGTGACCAACTCCGGACCCTCCCACCTCGGCGAACAGAGCCGGACCGTAGCAGCCCCACAGAGCCCGGCGCAATGGCCCTCCGAGGCCCGCGCCCTGCCGGGGTCGACCGGTCAGGCGTCGACCCGCTCCAGAGCGACAGCCATGCCCTGGCCGCCGGAGATGCACAGGGTGGCCAGCCCGCGCCTCGCCCCCTGCTGCTGGAGCTGGTGGACGACGGTCCCGATGATGCGGGCGCCGGTCATGCCGATCGGGTGGCCGAGGGCGATGGCGCCGCCGTTGACGTTGGTCCGCTCCCAGTCGAACTTGAGCTCGCGGTCGCAGGCCAGGACCTGGGCCGCGAACGCCTCGTTGACCTCCACCACGTCGATCTCGGGGAGCGTCCAGCCGAGCTTGGCCAGCAGCTTCTGCGTGGCCGGGACAACGCCCCAGCCCATGATGTGCGGGTCGACCCCGGCGCTGGCCCAGCCGGCCACCCTGGCCAGCGGGCGGAGCCCCTCGGACCGGGCCACCTCCTCGGCCATCACCACCAGGGAGGCGGCACCGTCACAGATCCCCGAGGAGTTGCCGGCGGTGACCGTGCCCGGGTCGCGGAACACCGGCTTGAGCTTGGCCAGCGCCTCCGGCGTGGTCCCTGGCCGAGGGTGCTCGTCGCGCTCGACCGTGACCGTCCGGCGCCTGGCGTCGAAGGTGTCGACGGGAACGACCTCGTCGGCGAAGCGGCCGGCCTCCCACGCCTCGCCCGCCCGGCGCTGGGACTGGAGCGCGAACGCGTCCTGCTCCTCGCGGCTCACGGCATACCGCTCGGCCAGGTTCTCGGCCGTCTCGCCCATGGCCTCGGAGGCCAGCGGGTCCATGAAGCCGTCCGAGGACATGCCGTCCTCGATCACCGCCGGCCCCATCCGGTACCCGCCGCGCATCCCCCGCAG
>JASLIH010000337.1 GCA_030152105.1 Actinomycetes bacterium | reverse complement strand
GTTGGAGGCGGACCCGTCGGTGCCGATCCCGACCGGGACACCGGCCTGGCGCAGGGCCGGCACCGGGCAGACCCCGGAGCCGAGGATCATGTTGGCCACCGGGTTGTGGACCACCGTCACCCCGGCCCGGGCCAGGTCCGCGATCTCGGCCTGGCCGACCCAGATGCAGTGGGCGGCCAGCAGCGGGACCTCGAGCAGCCCGACCTCGGCGGCCCGCCCGACGGTGGTCTCCCCCCACCGCAGGCGGGCCTCCACGACCTCCTCCTTGACCTCGGCCAGGTGGGTGTGGACGGCCCAGCCGTTGCGCTTGGCCTCGGCGGCCGAGGCGGCCAGCAGCTCGTCGCTCTGGCCGAGCACCGTCCCGACCCCGAGGCGGAACCCGACCAGGGCGCTGGCCGCGCAGCGCTCGGCCAGCGCCCGGTGCTCGGCGAGCACGCTCGCCACCGGCTGGGCGTCGACGGCGTCCTCGGCCCCGAAGGCGACCACCCCCCGCAGGCCCATCGCCTCCAGGCCGTCGACCGCCCCGAGGCTGGCCAGCGAGCCCGGGTTGGTGTGGCAGAACATGTCGTTGACGCAGGTGACCCCGGACAGCAGCTGCTCGGCGCCCTTGAGCATGGCCCCGGCCATGGCCATCTCCCGGGTCAGGTGGCGGCCGACCGGGGTCACGATCTCGGCCAGCCACTCCAGCAGGGTCAGCTCCTCGCCCATGCCCGGGATCAGCCCCTCCGAGAGGTGGGTATGGGCGTTGACCAGCCCGGGCAGCACCACCCCGTGGTCGTCGCCGACCACCTCGGCGTCGGGGAAGCGGGCCCGCACCTCGGCGGACGGGCCGGCCGCCAGCACCTCGCCGCCGGCGAAGGCGACCGCACCGTCCTCGAGGTCCCCGGCCGGCCCCATGGTCAGCAGATGCCCGGCACGAACGACAACGACCTTGTCCACCAGCGACTCCTCGGATCTGGTGGCGGTTGACACCGCCTTCGAGCCCAGGGAACTATTGGGTGAGCATCCCCCAATATTGCAAAGATGCCGTAGATGTACCCATGGGTCCGCGACGCAGGGACGAGCTTCTCGAACTGGAGGCGGCCCTAGTTGGCCGAATCAAGCCCAGTAGACGCTTCGTCTATTGCGTCGCATGCTGAGCCGCTGCTGACCTTCAACGGGGTCACCAAGCGATTCCCTGACGGGACGACGGCCCTGGACGGCGTCAACCTGCGGGTCCCGGCGGGCGAGTTCGTCAGCGTGATCGGCCCCTCCGGGTGCGGCAAGAGCACGCTGCTGCGGGTCGCCTCCAGCCTGACCCAGGCGACCGGCGGGACGGTGGAGGTCCGGACGACCAAGATCGGCTATGTCTTCCAGGACGCGACCCTGCTGCCCTGGCGGACCGTCAAGGGCAACGTCGAGCTGTTCGCCGAGCTCCGCGGCCTGCCCAAGGGGGAACGCCGCCGCCGGGCCGACGACGCGATCGAGCTGGTCGGCCTCAGCGACTTCGCCGACCACCGCCCGCGCGCCCTCTCCGGCGGCATGCGGATGCGGGTCTCGCTCGCCCGTTCCCTCACCCTCGAGCCAGAGCTGTTCCTGTTCGACGAGCCCTTCGGGGCGCTCGACGAGATCACCAGGGAACGGCTGAACGACGAGCTGCTGCAGCTCTACCTCACCCAGCGGTTCACGGCGCTGTTCGTGACCCACTCGGTGGCCGAGGCGGTCTTCATGTCCACCCGGGTGGTGGTCATGTCGGCCCGGCCCGGCCGGATCCTGGCCGACTTCGCCGTGCCCTTCGGGTACCCCCGGTCGCCAAGGCTCCGGTTCGAGGAGCGCTACGTCCGCCTGGCCAGCCAGGTCTCGGCCCGACTGCGAGGCGGCGGATGAGCGTCGACACCGGCCTCACCGGCCCCGACGAGGCGGTCGCCCGCGGGCCGATCTCGGCCACGTCGCGGATCGCCCGGGCCCGAGGCGGCTGGCTGGCGACCTGGGGCCCGCCGGCGGCGGTCTTCGCCGCCTCCCTGGCCGTGTGGTACGGCGTCAGCTACCTGCTGCTGGACTCCCGGCGCCGGTTCCTCGTCCCGCCACCGCACGATGTGATCCAGGTCAGCTTCCTCGACCCGTACAACCTCAGGGAGCTGCTGAGCGCCCTGTGGCTGTCCACCAGGGTGGCCTTCACCGGCCTGGCCATCTCGATCGTCCTCGGGCTGGCCCTGGCGGTGGCGATGAACCGGGCCAAGTGGATCGAGCGCTCGATCTACCCCTACGCGGTCCTGACCCAGACCATCCCCATCCTGGCGATGGTCCCGCTCTTCGGCTTCTGGTTCGGCTTCGGCGCCTTCAGCCGGGTCCTGGTCGTCGTCCTCTTCGCCATCTTCCCCATCATCGCCAACACCCTGTTCGGCCTGCAGTCGGTGGACCAGGAGCACCACGACCTGTTCACCCTGCACGGGGCCAGCCGGGCCACCAGGCTGTGGAAGCTGGAGTTCCCGACCGCCCTGCCGTCGATCTTCACCGGGCTGCGGATCGCCGCCGGGCTCGCCGTCATCGGGGCGATCGTGGCCGACTTCTTCTTCAAGCAGGGCAACCCCGGGATCGGCATCCTCATCGACCGCTACCAGTCCCGGCTGCAGTCCGAGCAGATGGTGGGGGCGATCATCCTCTCGTCGCTGCTCGGCATCGTGGTGTTCTGGTTCTTCGGCTTCCTCGCCCACAGGGTGGTGGGAGGCTGGCACGAGTCCGCCGGCGGGCTCGACACATAGGAACGGACTAGGAGGAGCGCAGGTGCCCAGATTTCGCCTCGCCATGATCGTCCTGCTGGCCGCCGCGCTGGCCGCCGCGGGCTGTAGCTTCGGCGACGACAAGCCGTCGGGTGCGACCCAGACGGGATCCGGGGCGGGGGCGGCGCCGCAGGGCCAGTTCGACCTGAAGGGGGTCTGCCCCGACCCGATCGTGGTCCAGACCGACTGGTTCCCCGAGACCGAGTACGGGGTCTACTACCACATGCTCGCCCCCAACCCGAAGGTGGACGTCAAGCGCATGCGGGTGAGCGGGCCGATGGTCGTCGACGGCCAGCAGACCGGGGTCCAGCTCGAGGTGCGCTCCGGCGGGCCGGCGACCAACTTCAAGCTGGTCTCCGAGCAGCTGTACACCGACAAGAGCATCACCCTCGGGCAGGTCAACACCGACGAGGCGGTCCGCTTCTCCGCCCAGCAGCCGACCCTGGCCGTGGTCGCGCCCATGGAGATCAGCCCGTTCATGATCATGTGGGACCCGGGGACCTACCCGCAGTTCAACATCATCGCCGACATCGGCCAGACCGACGCCAAGGTGCTCTACTTCAAGGGCGACACCTATATGGAGTACCTGATCGGCTCGGGCATCCTCCGCAAGGGGCAGATCGACGACAGCTACGACGGCGGGTCGACCAAGTTCCTGGCCGGCGACGGCAAGACCACCCAGGCCGGGTTCGCCACCTCCGAGCCCTACATCTACCAGCACGACCTGCCGGCGTGGAACAAGCAGATGGACTACGCGCTGGTGAACGACACCGGCTACCCGTTCTACCCCCAGGCGCTGTCGATCCGGCCCGCCGACAAGCAGAAGCTCGCCCCCTGCCTGAAGAAGCTGGTCCCGCTCGTCCAGCGAGCCCAGGTCGACTTCCTGGCCAACCCCGAGAAGACCAACGAGTTCATCATCAAGACGGTCAAGGACTACAACAGCGAGTTCTGGAGCTACTCGCCCGGGCTGGCCACCTACGCCATCGGCAAGCTGCGCCAGGACTTCGTCAACAACGGCGCCGACCGCACGATCGGCAACTTCGAGGTCGGCCGCATCCAGCGCCTGATCGACATCGTCACCCCGATCCTCGTCAGCCAGCGCAAACCGCCAAAGCCCGGGCTCCAGCCCAAGGACCTCTACACCAACGAGTTCATCGACCCCGGCATTGGAGTTCCCTCATGACCCCAAAGATCGCCCCGTCGCTGCGCGGCGAGCGCATCCCGGTCGAGCAGATCCCCGTCGTCGACTTCGCCCCCTTCCGGACCGGCGACCCGACCGAGCGCAAGCGGGCGGCGCTGGAGCTGGCCGGCGCGTTCCGGAACGTCGGCTTCGCCTACCTGGCCGGCCACGGGGTCAGCGAGGACCTCATCGACCGGACCTTCGCCGAGGCGGCCGGCTTCTTCACCCTCCCGCGGGAGAAGAAGGCCGAGGTGGCGGTGGAGAAGTCGTCCTGTGACCGGGGCTGGTTCGACATCGGCATGGAGAACCTCGACCCCGACAAGCAGGAGGAGGGTGACCTCAAGGAGGGCTACCGGATCGGCAACGATCTCGACCCCTCGCACCCGCTGGTCCGCCAGGGGCTGCCGTTCCACGGCCCCAACCAGTGGCCCACCGACGTGCCCGGCTTCCGGGACACGATGGAGGCGTACTTCGCGGCCGTGCACGGGCTCGCCCGCGAGGTCACCCACGCCATCGCGGTCGCCCTCGAGCTGCCCGAGGACTACTTCGACGACTGGTTCACCACGCCCATGGTGATCATGAGCCCGCTGTACTACCCGCCCCAGGGGGCGCCGGACGGCGGGGAGATCAGCGAGGCCCGCATCGGCGCCGGCGCCCATTCCGACTACGGCTGCCTGGCCCTGCTGGCCCAGGACGAGCGGGGCGGGCTGCAGGTCCGCAACGCGGCCGGGCAGTGGATCGACGCCAAGCCGATCAAGGGGACGTTCGTGGTCAACGTGGGCGACATGCTGGCCCGCTGGACCAACGACCTGTTCCCGCCGACCCTGCACCGGGTGATCAACACCTCGGGGGCCGAGCGCCAGTCGATCCCCTTCTTCTACGACCCCAACCACGACGCCCCGGTCGAGGTGATCCCGACCTGCCTGGCCGAGGGCGAGGAGCCCCGGTACCCGCCGACGACCTCCCTTGCCCATCTCCAGGAGCGGTTCGGCGCGACCCTGCCCTACCTGGACGAGAGCCTGGTCGACGCCGACAAGCGGACGACCTGAGGCTCAGGCGCCCGCGCTCGGGCGCGGCCACTTCGGCTCGGCCTGCTGGAGCTCGCCGGGGAAGACGACCTGGAAGGCCTGCTTGACCCGCTGCTCGATCACGCCGTTGGCGGCCGCGTTCTGCCGGGAGGCGTCGAAGCGGACCCCGCTCCAGGGCATGATCGTCTCGCGGGCCGGAATGTCGAGGTTGAGCAGTGCGGCCCGCAGCCGCTGGGGGTCGGTCGAGCCGGCGTTGTCGATCGCCTGGGCCAGCACCAGCACCGCGGTGAAGGTCCCGGCCGCGGTGTCGGTCATCGGCTGGTTGTAGCGCTCCTCGTACAGCTCCATCACCCGCTTGGCGATGGCGCTGCGCCCCGCGATGTCCCGCGACCAGGAGGTGCTGGTCAGCAGGTCCTCGCCGTCGGGCCCGGCGCCCAGCACGGTCGGGGCCGAGAAGCCGGCCCCGAAGGCCAGGATCCCCGGCGGCGAGTAGCGCGCCTGCCCGAACGCCTTGAGAAGCGCGGTCGCGTCGTCGGGGGTCGAGGCGATCACGAAGACGGCGTCCGGCTTCACCGCCAGGTCGCGGATCCGCGCCACCGCCGCAGCCGCCCGACCGGCGGCGGGGTCCACCTTCTCCTCGGCGACGCGGTCGAAGCCGCCTTCGTCGGCGAGCTCCTGGGTCAGCTGGGCGACGACGCTGCTCGGCTGGTCGTCAGCGGAGAGGATGGCGACCTTGCTCGCGTCGGCGCCGGCCGTGTCCCGGAGCGCCGAGAAGAACGACTCGGCGAACATCCGGTCTGTCGGCCCGCTCCGGAAGAACCAGTCCAGGCCCCGCTCGGTCAGGTAGTCGGCCGAGCTGTCGCCGTTCACGAAGGGGACGCCCAGCCGCTCGGTCCGCTGGCTGGCCACCTCGGTCACGAGCGGGTCGTAGGCCCCGACCAGTCCGGCCACCTTCTGCTCGGCGACCAGGCGGGCCGCCTCGGTGGCGCCGACCTCGGGCGTGCTCTTGGTGTCGCCCTGGATGATGCTCAGCTTGGCTCCGCCAAGCCCGGCCAGCCCGGCGGTCCCGACCCCGGCCAGCTGCACCGTGCCTTCGTCCCCGTTGACCAGCGCGGCTGCCAGCTCGGCACCACGCAGCGCCTCGCTCCCGGCGGCCCGGCTGGGCCCGGACTCCGGCGCCAGGACGCCGATCCGGACCTCGCTCACCGAGCTGTTCTGGCTCTCGGGCCCCGATGTCGTGCACCCGGCAACCGAGAGGGCAACGGCGACAAGCACCGTTCCGGATAACAAGCGCATCCTCGTCATCTTTCCCAAGACTCCCAGGTCGTGACGGATATGGGCAGGCCGGCTGAGTATAATCCGGCGCCAGCCGGTATCTCGCGAGAGAGGTAGTGAACACCCCGCATGGACACGTCTCCTCCGCCAGTTCCTGGCCGGTCCTTCGGCCTCCGCAACTGGCGCGTCCGGTCGAAGCTGACCGCCGTCCTTGTCATCCCGGCCGTTGCCTTCCTGGTGCTGGCCAGCCTCGGCATCGGCTCCCTGGTCGGCAACGCCCAGGCCTTCGAGGATGGCCGCCGGCTGGCCGAGCTGGGCCGGCAGGTCACGGCGCTGGTGCACGAGCTGCAGGCCGAACGCGACCTCAGCGCCGCCTACATCGTCAGCGCCGACAAGGACGTCGGCAACGCGCTGGCCCAGCAGCTGCCGCGAGCCACCCAGGCCGCCGCCACCTACCGGGAGGCCGAGGAACCGCTGTACGACGACCTCGGCGACCGGATCCGGAGCCGGTTCGACGCGGTCCGGTCCGGGCTGGACGACCTGCCCGCGCTCCGCGATGCCGCGCAGCACTCTTCCCTCACCGGGCGGGCCATCTCGGCCGAGTACTCGCGGATCATCGACCGGCTCCTCGACGTCAACGCCGAGATCGCCGCGCCGGGCGGGGACGACGACCTCTCCCAGTCGGTCCGCTCCTTCAACGACCTGTCGCGGGCCAAGGAGGTCACCTCCGAGGTTCGTGGGATCCTCTACGCCCTGGCGTTCCAGAAGAACTTCGAGTTCGGCGGCTTCCAGGAGCTGTCGGGCCTGCTGGCCCAGCAGCAGGCGGCCTTCGACCAGTTCCAGGCCGACGCCAACGACCAGCAGCGGGCCCTGTTCGCCGACGTCGTCAAGGGCCAGCCGGTGCTCCAGGTCGACCGGATCGAGCAGGACACCATCCGCCGCCAGTCCGGAGAGGGGATCGACGCCGACCAGTGGCTGGCCGCCAGCACGACCAACATGGAGCTGCTGCGGAGCGTTGAGTCCCGCCTGCTCGAGGGCATCGTGGGCCAGAGCGGCGACCTCAGCTCCTCCGCCCAGCGCGACGCGCTCCGCAACGCCCTGCTGATCGCCATCATCCTCGCCATCGCCCTGCTGGCCCTGCTGGTGGTGGCCAGGTCGATGGCCCGGCCCCTGCAGCAGCTGCGGGCCGGGGCTATCGAGATCGCCCAGCAGCGGCTGCCCGACGCGGTCCAGCGGCTGCGGACCACCGAGCGGGGCGACCTGGACGTCCAGGTGGAGCCGATCGGCATCAACTCCAAGGACGAGATCGGCCAGGTCGCCCAGGCGGTGGACGACATCCAGCAGGTCGCGGTCCGGCTGGCCACCGAGCAGGCCGGCCTGCGCCGCTCGATCGGCGACATGTTCACCAACCTGGCCCGCCGCTCGCAGACCCTGATCGACCGCCAGCTGGAGCTGATCGACGACCTGGAGCGCAACGAGACCGACCCCGAGACCCTGGAGCACCTGTTCCGGCTCGACCACCTGGCCACCCGCATGCGCCGCAACGCCGAGGACCTGATCGTGCTCTCGGGCGCCGACCCGGGCCGGCACTGGGTGCAGCCGATGACCGTGGTCGACGTGGTCCGGGCGGCCGCCGCCGAGGTCGAGGAGTACCAGCGGGTCGAGCTCCTCCCGCTGGCCGACCTGGAGGTGGCCGGGCACGTCGCCGTGGACGTGATCCACCTGCTGGCCGAGCTGATCGAGAACGCGACCGCGTTCTCGCCGCCCAACACCAGGGTCCAGATCGCCGGGCAGGCGGTCCCGCACGGCTATGTGATCGAGGTCGAGGACCGCGGCCTGGGGATGAGCGACGAGGAGCTGATCCTGGCCAACGAGCGGCTGGCCAACCCGCCCGAGATCGACTTCGCCCTCTCGCGGGTGCTGGGGCTGTACGTGGTCGGCCGCCTCAGCCAGCGCTACGGCATCAAGGTCCAGCTCCGCCACTCCTGGTACGGCGGGGTGACCGCGCTGGCTCTGCTGCCCAACAGCATGCTCGTCTGGCCCAAGGTGCCGCAGATGGTGGCGGCCGAGCCGGCCGCCGCGGCCGGGACGGCCCCTGGCCGTGCCGCGCTGCCGCCGCCGGGCCGGTCCGGCGGCGGCTCGTCCAGCCGCGCCTCGGCCGGCCGGTCCGGCGGCCCCACTCCGATCTTCGAGGCGGCCCGGTCCGACTGGTTCGTCAGCGAGCCCTCCGAGTCGGGCCCGCTGCCCCAGCGGCAACGCCAGCGCGCGGCCGCTGGGGACGGCGACGGGTTCGGCCGCCCGGTGGGCCGGCCACCCGCCCCGCCGCCACCACCACCGCGGCCGGCCGGGCCGCCGCCAGAGCCGGCCTACCGGCCGGCGCCGGTGGCCGAGGAGCAGACCCCGCTCTACCGAGCCGAGCGTGGGCTGCGCCGGGAGGGCCCGCCACCACCACCGCGGCCGCCCGAGCCGGCCGTCAACCAGACGGCGGGCCCGCCGCCGGTGGCTGAGGCCCCGCCGCCACCCGCCGCCGACCCGGCGGCCAAGGTGACCCAGGCCGGCCTGCCACGGCGGGTGCCACGGGCCAACATGGCGCCCGGGATGGTGGCCAGCCAGCAGCCCGGCGGCGAGCCACCGCCAGGCCCGGTGTCCGGCCGGTCCCCGGACGAGGTCCGCAGCATGCTGTCGAGCTACCGTACCGGGATCGAGCGGGGGCGGACCGTCGCTGGAGGCTCGGACCCGGGCGAGCGTCCACCGGAAACGCCGTAGCGGCGGGGGAGGGGGGAGATGGCACAGCTCAGTAGCGACGCCCGCAACCTCAACTGGCTGGTCGCGAACTTCGCCAACGCCACCCCGGGGGTTGCCCACGCCATGGTCGTGTCGGCCGACGGGCTGCCGGTGGCGGTCTCGGAGCGGCTGGACCGTCCCCGGGCCGATCAGCTGGCCGCCATCGCCTCCGGCCTGGCCAGCCTGGCCCAGGGGGCCTCGCGCTGCTTCGACGGCGGCCTGGTCACCCAGACGGCCGTCGAGATGGACCGGGGCTTCCTGTTCGTCATGTCGATCAGCGACGGCTCCTGCCTGGCCGTGCTGGCCGCCTCCACCTGCAACGTGGCCGTGGTCGCCTACGAGATGACCGTGCTCGTGGCCCGGGTCGGCGACGTCCTCACCCCCAGCCTCCGTGCCGAGCTCCAGGCCATCCTCCCGACATGAGCCGACGCGCGTGACCACGCCCGAGGACCAGCCCGCCGCCGGTCGCCGGCGGGTCCGGCCCTATGCCATGACCGGCGGGCGCACCCGCCCGGTCCATACCGACCTCGAGATCGAGGCCCTGGTCTCCACCACCTCGCTCGGTGAGCGGACGCCGAAGCTGACCGTGGAGCAGCGCGCGATCGCCGCCCTGTGCCGCGACATCCTGTCCATCGCCGAGATCTCGGCCCGCCTCGACCTGCCCCTGGGCGTGACCCGGGTGCTGGTCGGGGACATGGCCGACGAGGGCATGGTCATGGTCCACCGGCCGACCCAGGGCAGCGACCGTCCAGACCTGGCGCTGCTGGAGCGGGTGCTGTACGGCCTCCGCTCGATCTGACCCGGAAGGGTCCGCGATGGTTGGACTGTTGACAGTCTCTTCGGCGCTGGTGAAACCTACGACAGTCATGTCCCAACTATGCCCACATGTCCGGAGAGGAAGGCTCATGCGCAGCGTTCGACTTGGCATCGCCGTTCTGGCCGTGCTTGCTCTTGCCACCGCCGGCTGTGGCGGCAACGGAGACGAAGGAGGCTCTCAGGCCTCTGGCACCACCGCGCCAACGGACGCCAGCGTCAGCCTCAAGGGGGTCTGCCCGGACACCGTTGTGATCCAGACCGACTGGGACCCGGAGTCGGAGTACGGCGTCTATTACCACATGCTGGGCCCCAACCCGGACATCGACACCGACCACAAGCGGGTGACCGCCCCGCTGGTCTCCGGGGGCAAGGACACCGGGGTCAAGCTCGAGGTACGCCTCGGCGGGCCGTCGATCGGGTTCGAGCCCGTGTCC
>JASLIH010000330.1 GCA_030152105.1 Actinomycetes bacterium | reverse complement strand
TTCGCTCAAGGCCGGCGAGGTCAAGGAGTTCACCGAGGTGGTCGATCGGGCCCGGCACACGGCCTTGGAGCGCCTCATCGACCACGCCCGGCAGCTCGGCGGCAACGCCGTCCTCGGGGTGCGGTTCGACTCCTCGGACCTGGGCAACGGCCTGGCCGAGATCGTCGCCTACGGCACCGCCGCCGCCGTCCGGCCAACCTGAACCAGGGCGCCGGGCGGCGCCCCCCATTGCGGCCGCTACCAGGCCCCTTGCAGGAGGTGCGCCAGCCGCGTCTTCCAGGCCTGGCTCCGGCGGCCATCTGGCTCCCTGCCTAAGGTAGGCGGTCGCTGGAACTCCTCAACATCGTCGCTCCAGGCGGCGGTCAGCCTGCCGGTTCAGTCGCGGTTGCTGCCCAGTTGCTGCCCGACGACGCACCGCCCGACGACGAAAGGGAGAGGGCGGGTTCTAAGACCCCGCTTGACCTGCGGTTGGATGTGGTGGGCGCGACAGGGTTTGAACCTGTGACCTCTTCCGTGTCAGGGAAGCGCTCTCCCGCTGAGCTACGCGCCCGGAGGACCCGATCATATGCGAACGGGTAGAGGCGGTGCCCGGAATTGAACCGGGGTACAGGGTTTTGCAGACCCTTGCCTGAACCACTCGGCCACACCGCCGTGCCGGCCCTCGTGGAGCCGCCCTCCGGGGTCCCGGAGGGCGGGTGAGGACGGGGAGCGGATGACGGGACTCGAACCCGCGACCCTCACCTTGGCAAGGTGATGCTCTACCAACTGAGCCACATCCGCGCGAGGCGAGCACTATAGCAACGCCGGAACAGCTCCCTCAACCATCCTACGCTGGTGTGCTAGCTTCCCTGCGGGCTTTGGCACAGTCGGCCGCCGGTACCGGATGCGACCCAAGCAAACCGACGTGCGCCCGCCAACGAAGACCTAGCAGGAAGGGTCCTAGCGCGTGCGAGGAACGCCCTACGGGGGCCTCCGGGACGGCCAGCTGGTCGAGCTCGTGGCCCAGCAGGACGCGGGCGCCCTGGAAGCGCTGTACGACCGCTACGGGCGGGCCGCCTACTCGCTCGCGCGCCGGATCCTGACCGAGGAGACGTTGGCGCAGGATGTCGTGCAGGAGGTGTTCCTCTCGCTGTGGCGTGATGCACGTCGGTTCGACGCTGGGCGGGGGACGGTCGCCACCTATCTGCTGTCGATGACCCACCACCGCGCCGTCGACGTGGTGCGCCGCGAGGAGAACCTGCGCCGCTGGCGGACCTCGGACGAGAGGCTGGAGCTGGCGCCCGACCCCAAGGCCCGAGTCGAGGACGAGGTCGAGGCGTCCGAGCGCCGCGCCGAGGTCCGGGCGGCCCTCAAGGACCTGCCCGATCCCCAGCGCCAGGCGCTCCTGCTCGCCTACTTTGGGGGCTACACCCAGCGGGAGGTCGCGGCCCTGGTCGGGGTGCCTCTTGGCACGGTGAAGACCCGCATGGCGGCCGGCATGCGCAAGATGAAAGAGGCGTTGTCGGACGCCGGTCGTGAGGAGCAGCAGCCGTGGACACGCCAATGAGCCACAGCGAGTTCGAGGAGCTCGCGGCCGGCTACGTGCTTGGGGCGCTGGAACCCGACGACGAGCACGACTTCCGGCGGCACCTGGACGGCTGCGCGATCTGTGAGGCCAGCGTGCGCGAGCTGGAGGCGGTGGTCGGCGAGCTGGCCTACGCCGTGCCCCCGGTCGACCCGCCGGACACTCTGTGGGCGGGGATCCGGCGCGAGATCGAGCCGGAGGCGGCCCGCCGGGGCGTGGGCGCAACCCCGGGGGCGGCACCCCGTAGAAGGGTCAGTCGGCGCCTGCTGCCCGGGCTGGCCGCCGCGGCCGCCATCCTGATAGTGGTGGCGCTGTCGGTCTGGAACCTGAGCCTGCGCGACGAGAACGCCGCCATCCGCAACCGCCTGACCGCCCTGGAGCAGGCGACCCAGCTGGCCAACGACCCCAGCGCCAAGCTGGTGACGATGGATGAGGTGCCCGGGCCGGAGGGGGCCCAGGCCACGGTGATCGCCTCCAGCCGCCAGGACCGGGGCGTCCTCCTGGTCCAGAGCCTGCCGCCGCTTGCCCGCGACCGCGTCTACGAGCTGTGGGGGGTCCCCGGGGGGAAGATCGAGGACGCCCAGAAGGCGCTGGTCTTCGTGCCCCTACGGCGCCCTGGCGTGCAAGCGCTGCAGTTCGAGGTGCCGATCCAGCCTGGGACGGTGTTCGCGATCACGGACGAGCCCGGCCCCGACGGCAGCGAGAAGCCGACGAACCAGCCGCTACTGGTCGGCGCGCCACCTTCCGCGTAGTGCGGGTCGCGTGGTGTTAGTCCGAATCGGCTACGTTGACCGTAGTCATACCGAGGGGTTCCTCGTCGGTATGGTGGCGTGCAGGGTGCTGTCTGTACGAGAATCGGCACCACTCGTTGGACCGGTTGTGTCCGCAAGTAGTTTTGGCCGCTCGACCGGAGGGGACGACAAGCCTATGACCCAGAGCCAGACGACGGCGCCTTCGCTGCTGGGGCTGGAAGAGGATGGCCGCGATCTCTTCGGCCTGGCCGCCCACAAGCTCAACACGCCGCTGGCCTGCATCCGTGGGTTCGTGTCCACTCTCCTGCAACGTGGCGACCAGCTGGACACCGAGACGGTCCAGCAGTTCCTCTCGCTCGTGCTCACCCAGACCGACCGGCTCCAGGGGCTGGTCAGGGACTTTCTGCTGCTGGCCCGGGTCAACGGCGGGATCGAGGCCCTGGCCCGGCCCTTCCGGCCCCGTGACGTGCTCCTCAACCTGGTCGACGACCTCGGCACCGAGGGGGTCAGGGTCCGCTTCGCCGGCGACGTCGACAACGAGGCGGTCGGCGACGCCGAGCTGGTCAAGCTGGCCCTGCGGCCGCTGGTCGAGAACGGCCTGACCTACGGCCCGCGCCTCGGCATGGTCACGGTCACGGTCGACGCCGGTCCCGAGGGCACCAGCTGGGAGGTCCACGACGGCGGCTCCCGCCTCACCAACGAGCGGATCAGCCAGCTGTTCCGGCCCTTCACCCGCTCCGACGAGCCGGTGGAGCGGCGGGGCTCCGGGGCCGGCCTGGGCCTCACCCTGGCCAAGGCCTACGCCCAGGTCCTCGCCGGCGAGGTCGGCGGGCGGGCCGACGAACAGGGTACGGTCTTCTGGGTCAAGGTCCCGGCTCCGGCCGCCGAGGGGGCATAGGTGAGCGAAGCGAACAACGAGGAGAACGGCACCCCGACCAAGGTCCTGGTGGTCGACGACCACTCGGTGACCAGGCACGGCGTCGTCCTGCTGTGCACCGCCGCCGAGGGGGTCGAGGTGATCGGCGAGGCCTCCGACGGCAACGAGGCCATCGCGCGGGTCACCGAGCTGCTCCCCGACGTCGTCCTGATGGACGTCGACATGCCCCGGCGCGACGGGATCAGCGCAACCAAGCAGATCCGCCAGGACCACCCCTCCGTGGGGGTGGTGGTGCTCACCGTGCACGAGGACCAGGAGACGATCTTCGAGGCCATCAAGGCCGGCGCCTCCGGGTACCTGCCCAAGTCGGCCACGCTCGACGACATCCGCTCGGCGGTCAAGGCGGTGGCGGCCGGCGGCTCGTTCCTCGACCCGGTCCAGGCGCGCAAGCTGCTGCACCAGTTCAACCGCTACGCCGACGAGACCAAGGCCGCGGCCGACATCTACTACCTGCTCACCGGGCGGGAGCGGGAGATCCTGGCCCTGCTGGCCGAGGGCCTGACCTCGCGTCAGATCGCCAGCCAGCTGGTCATCTCCGAGCGGACGGTCAATACCCACATCGGCAACATCTACCGCAAGCTCCACGTCAACAACCGCGTGGACGCCGTGCGGGAGGCCATGCGGATCCGGCTGGTCGAGCCGCCTCGGTAGTCCTTACCACCCAGCGTGTCCAGGTATCGACGCGTTCCCGAGCATCTGCGCAGAAATAGGTAGCAGGGGTCAACAGATCGGGGCATAGGGACACCGGAGCCCAAGCCGTAGCATCGGGCTGAATGCTGTTCAGTTAGCAGCCGATCTTGGAGCTTCCGGTGCCGGCCCACGTGCTCGTCCTCGACGCCGCTGAAGGGATCGGGCCCTGGGCACGGGATGCCCTGGCCCATGCCGGGCTTGCCTGCGCCCTGGTCAAGGAGAACGTCGAGGCCCTCCGCAGCGTCGACGCCCAGTGGCCGGCCCTGGTGGTCGTGCCCCTGGACGAGGTCGAGCGCTGGGCGCCGGTGCTCGGCCGCCTGGGTGACGGCCCGACCACCGTGCCGGTGCTCGGCATGGCCAGCCGGGACGCCTCGGTGGACGTGACGCCGGCCCTGGCCCTCGGCGTCACCGACCTGCTCACCTACCCCTGCAACGGCGACGACCTGGTCGAGCGAGTCACCTCGTCGATGCGGGGGCGCCGTTCGGGCCGGGGGCAGGACCGCTCCGAGCCCGCCTCGCCCCTGGCCCAGCTCCGTACCGTCACCGAGGCCGCCGAGGAGGCGCTGCTGCGCACCGAGACGGCGGTGGCCAGGGTGAGCCGGGCCGAGGAGCGCGACCACCTGCGCCAGGCCAGGGACTCGCTGTCGCACTCGCTCCAGGTGATCCTGGGCACGATGATCGGGAGCGCCGAGGCCGCCGGTCCGGGCCGCGAGGGCCACTCGCGCCGAGTCGCCTCGATCACCCGCGACCTGACCAACACCCTCGGCTGGCCGCCCCTTCGGGTCAGGGGCATGGAGCTGGCCGGGCTGTTCCTCGACATCGGGATGCTGGTCCTGCCCGCCGACCTGCTGGCCGCGCCCGGCCCGCTGGAGCCGGACGCGGTCGAGCTGCTGCACGGGCACGCCGACCTCTCCGGCGACATCCTCGAGCCACTGGCCCGGGTCGGCCTGCCCGTCGCCGCCGTGAGGGCCCACCACGAGCGCCTCGACGGCTCCGGCTACCCCCGTGGCCTCCGCGGCCGCCAGGTGCCCTTCGGCGCCCAGGTCCTCGGTGTGGTCGACACCTGGGCCGCCCTCACCCGGCCCCGGCCCCACCGCCCGGCCATGTCCGAGCAGGACGCGCTGGCCGTGCTGCGCCACGAGGCCAGCCTCGGCCGCCTGCCCGGCAAGCTGGTCGACGCCCTCGAGCCGCTGGTCCTCTCGGCCCGGCCGGGCACGCCCCCGGTCCTGGGCCGGTTCGAGCAGGGCGGGGGCCTGCAGGCGAGTGGCGAGCCCGAGGACCCGGACGACCCGTCCTCACCGCTGTCAGTGACGAGACAACGCCTGACCGTGGCCGCCCCCCAGGCCGCCGGCGGCCTGGCCCTCTAGCTGTAGTCGAGGTTGAGGATGCGGACATCTGGCTGGCAGGAGCGCGGCGTCACCTCGGTCGAGTACGCCCTCATGGCCGCCATCATCGTGCTGCTGCTGGTCGGCGGAGTCGTCGCCCTGTACGACGCGGTCCAGGAGCGCTTCAACGACAACGCTGACTGCGCGGCCCAGGCATACAACGACGTGGGCTGTTGAGTGGACACGGATGGGTGGGCAATTGTACGCACGTCCGATCTGCACCAGAGCCGATGGGCATGTGCCCCCTTGGGCGACTAGGTTCCCCTGCAATGCGTTAGCGAGGCACGCCCGCAATTGCCGGGTTCCCGGGTGCCAAGCAAACGTTGAACCAGCGGGACAGTAGTCGTCGGGCCGCCGCGCCGCCGGGGGCCCCTGTGGGGGGAAGGGAGGTGCAGACGAATGCTCCTGCTGAGCACAACGTTCACCTACGTTCGCACGAAGGTTGCCGACCTGCGGACGCGTGAAGACGGCGTCACCGCCGTCGAGTACGCGCTCATGGTCGCGATCATCGCCTTGCTCATGGTGGCTGGGTTCTTCCTCCTGTTCGAGAACGTGTCAACCGCGTTCAACGACGCAGGCGACTGTGTCAGCAACGTCAGTACTGCCGGTACGGCTGGCTGCTAGCAAGGTTTGTCATGCCGGCGGGGCAGGCCCGTTGAGCCCCCCGCCGGCATGGCTTCCAACTGTTCAGAGAACGAAAGCACTGACCTGTAGGGGAACCTAAGGGGGCCGGTCCTCGTGCAGAGGGATCTCTCCGCGAGTCTCGCGTATGTGCGAGCTCGCCTTGGCGGGGAGCAGTTGCGTGAAGCTGGTGTCACCGCGGTCGAGTACGCGCTCATGGTCGCTGTCATCGCGTTGCTGGTGGTTGGAGGTTTCTACGCACTGTTCAACGCGGTCCAGTCCAAGTACAACGACGTCGGCAACTGTGTCGCCACCAACCCGGCGCCCCAGGACTGCTCGCCTCCGTGACCTTGATCAAGGGCGCGATGGCTCATCAGGATCAGGACGGCGCCGCCGCGGTCGAGTTCGCGCTGCTCCTTCCTCTGCTCGTCGTCCTGCTGTTCGGCTTCATCCAGTTCGGGACCGCCTTCAACACTCGCATCCAGGCCACCAACGCCGCCCGCGAGGGGGCCAGGATGGCGGTCGTCGGCATCGCTGACTGGGCTGACGTCGGCGGCGGCACCGCCTTCTGGCAGGCCGTCCAGCAGGACGCCGGGATCGGGAACATCGACAACTGCGTCCTGTCCACTGACGACGTGGTCGGTGGCACCTTGACCGTCACCTTCGACTACCCACTCGACCTGGTCATCCCCTTCATGCCCAACCCGCCGTCATGGCAGACGGGCACGGCGAAGGCGACCATGCGGATCGAGCAGCTCTCCGTCCCCGGGGGTCCGGGCGGCTGCTAGCAGCGAGGCGCACGTATGCAAAGCAGAGTTCTGGCCATCCTCATCGCGGTCGTGCTCGCCCTGGTGGCGACGGCGGCCCTAGTCGTCTACGTCAACGGGGCCGACCGCCGCGCCATCGCCGACCAGCGGCCAGTGGTCGTCCTCGTGGCCAAGGAGCCCATCAAGGCCGGAACCAGCGGGGAGGACGCCCAGAACCGCGGCCAGATCGAGAAGAAAGAGGTGCCGCAGCAGAATGCGGTCTCCGGCAGCTTCCGGAACGTGGGCCAGCTCGAGGGCAGGTTCGCCGCGGTCGACATCGTGAAGGGTGAGCAGCTCCTCCAGACGCGCTGGGTCGGGGCCAACGAGGTCGAGGGCCGGGGCCTGCTCCCGATCCCCGACGACAGCCAGGCGCTGTCGATCGGGCTGGACATGACCAGGCAGGTGGCCGGCTTCGTGACCCCGGGCGACAACGTCGGCATGGTGCTCACGCTCCCGAACGGTAAGGGCAGCAACACGACCAAGTTCCTGCTCCAGAACGTGCGCGTGCTCGCCGTGGGGACGACCGCCCTCACCACCAGGACCGCGCAGGGCGGCGGCGGCCGGGTCAACCAGGGCAAGGGGAGCCAGAACCTGACCGCGATCACCCTGGCCATCAAGAAGCAGCACGTGGAGAACGTCGTGCACGCGGTCGAGTCCGGCCAGATCTACCTCACGCTGATGCCGCGGAACGCGGTCCCGGTGCCGAGGAGTCGCGACGGCATCGACGACAGCAACGTCTACCCGACCGAGCAGGGCTAGCCGTGGCCGTCCTCATCGTCGAACCGCATGACGGGTACGCCACCTGGCTGGTCAACGCCCTCTCAGGCCTGACCGACCGGGTGGTGCGGGCCAACGACTCCGACGAGGCCATGGCTGCTGTGGCCGCCGAGGGCCGGGACGTGCTCGCCGCCATCTTCGGGCCGAGCCTCAGCGACCGGGACGCGCTCGCCCTGGCCGGCGCTCTCCAGCAGGGCACACCCGACGTCCTGGTGCTGCTGATCCGGCGTCAGGAGTCCGGCGAGCTGATCCGCCAGGCGCTCCGGGTGGGGATCAAGGATGTCCTCTCCTCGGCCAGCGACGAGAACGCCGTGCGCGGTGCCGCGGGCCGGGCGCTCGAGATCGCCAGGACTCTTCGCGGGCGCCTTGGCAACGGTGGCGCCCCGACCGACCCGGGCGAGGGACGGAGCCCCGGCCGGATCGTCACCGTGTTCAGCTCCAAGGGTGGCTGCGGCAAGACGTTCCTCTCGACCAACCTGGCCGTCGCCCTCAGCCGCAACGGCGCCGAGGTCGCCCTTGTCGACCTCGACCTCCATTTCGGCGACGTCGCCATCATGCTGCACCTGTTCCCCTCGCACACCATCTACGACGCCGCCCAGAGCCCCGGCCTGGACGCCCTGACGCTGAAGTCGTTCCTGACCCGCCACGACTCCGGCATCTGGACGCTGGTCGCGCCGACCGAGCCGACCATCGCCGACACCATCAACCCCGGCACCATCGCCAGCATCCTCAAGCTGCTCCGCAGCGCCTTCGACTACGTGGTGATCGACACCCCGCCGGCGTTCTCCGAGCCGGTGCTGGGTGCCTTCGACGATTCGGACTGGCTGGTCATGCTGGCCACCTTGGACGTGCCGAGCATCAAGAACCTCAAGCTGACCCTCCAGACCATGGAGCTGCTGCACTTCCCCAAGAACCGCATCCGGGTGGTCGTCAACCGGGCCGACTCCAAGGTCGGCCTGCGCCTGCCCGACGTGGAGAAGCTGCTCAGCTCGTCGGTCGATGCGACCATCCCGTCCTCGCGGTCGGTGCCGCTCTCGGTGAATAAGGGCAGCCCGATCATGCTCGAGGAGCCGAAGGGGCCGGTGGCCGAGTCCGTCCGCCGGGTCGCCGCGCTGGTGACCGAGGAGCAGCCGCCAAGCCGGACCAAGCAGAAGCAGCGCCGGTCGCTGTTCGCCCGATCCTAGGAGCCGCCAATGTCCTCGCTCCACGATCGGCTCGCCCGGGCCAGGACGGCCGGGGTGCTGTCCCCTTCCGCGCCTCGCGAGCCCGACCAGCGACAGCTGCACCGCACCAGACCCGATCCCCTGGCCGAGCTGCGCCAGAAGGTCCACCGGGCGCTGGTCGAAGCGCTCGGTCCTCGGCTGTACGACTCCGAGATGTCCTCCGACCAGCTCCACGACAAGGTCCGCGAGATGCTGCAGCAGGCCTTGGAGGAGGAGGAGACGCCCCTCACCAGGGACGAGCGCCGGCGGCTGGTCTCCGAGATCGCCGACGACGTGCTCGGCTTCGGGCCGATCGAGCCGTTCCTGCGCGACCCGAGCGTCACCGAGATCATGGTCAACGCGCCCGACGTGATCTACGTGGAGCGGGAGGGCCGTATCTTCCCGGCCGAGGGCCGCTTCGTCGACGAGACCCACCTGCGCCGGGTGATCGACAAGATGGTCGGCCTGGTCGGCCGGCGGATCGACGAGAGCTCCCCGTACGTCGACGCCCGGCTGCCCGACGGCTCCCGGATCAACGCCGTGATCTCGCCCCTGTGCGTCAACGGCGGCCCCTACCTGACGGTACGGAAGTTCGCGCCCGACCCCTACCAGGCCGACGACCTGATCACCTTCGGCACCATGTCCGCCAAGGCGGCCAGGTTCCTGGCCAGGGCGGTCTCGGGCCGGCTGAACGTGCTGGTCGCCGGCGGCGCCGGCGCCGGCAAGACGACCACCCTCAACGTCCTCTCGTCCTGGCTGCCGGCCGACGAGCGGATCGTCACCATCGAGGACGCGGCCGAGCTCCAGCTGCGCCAGCCGCACTGGCTGCGGCTGGAGTACCGCCCGCCCAACATCGAGGGCCGGGGCGAGATCACCATCCGGGACCTGGTCCGCAACGCCCTGCGGATGCGCCCCGACCGGATCGTGGTCGGCGAGGTCCGGGGCGGCGAGGCCCTCGACATGCTTCAGGCCATGAACACCGGCCACGACGGCTCGCTGACCACCGTCCACGCCAACTCGCCCCGCGACGTGCTGTCGCGGCTGGAGACGATGGTCCTAATGGCCGGGGTCGACATCCCGATGCGGGCCATCCGTGAACAGATCTCCTCGGCCATCAACCTGATCGTCCACCAGTCGCGGCTCAAGGACGGCACCCGCCGCCTCACCCACATCACCGAGATCGTCGGCATGGAGGGCGACGTCATCACCCTCCAGGACATCTATACCTTCGACTACCGGGCCGGCATCGACGAGAACGGCCGCTTCCGGGGCATCATCCAGCCCACCGGCCTCCGCCCCCGGTTCCTGGAGCGGCTCAGCGACCACGGCATCCACTTCGACGCCGACCTGTTCAC